>NZNR01000020.1 GCA_002694955.1 Planctomycetaceae bacterium | reverse complement strand
GAATACTCTCTCATTCTAAATACAGTCGCTACAGCGTTGGCTTCACACTCATTGAACTTCTTGTCGTGATTGCGATTATTGGCGTTCTCATTGGATTGCTCTTGCCAGCAGTCCAACAGGCACGCGAAGCAGCAAGACGTTTAGCCTGCAGCAACAATATGAGGCAGCTCGTATTAGCTGTTCATAATTACGCCTCATCCAAAGGTGGGTTTCCACCGAGCATGATACACACACCAGGAACCGCATTCCCTAGTAACAATGAGTCCTGGGGCATTCATGGCCGGATCTTGCCCTACATTGAACAAGGTGTCCTGGCAGAGAAAATTGATCTCGAGAAACCCTGGGACGATGGATATCCGGGTGGCGCTGCCGGAACAAATTGGGCGACTGTACGTTCAGCGAGGATTGAAGCATTTGTTTGCCCAAGCGAAGTAAATAACTTTTTTCGAACAAAGGATGGCACGAATTATGTCTATCCAACCAACTATGGTTTCAATTTTGGAACCTGGTTTATTTAAGATCCAGCGACAGGTGAAGGTGGAAATGGGGCATTCCATCCAAACTCACATTACAAAGCAAAAGAATTTCGAGATGGCTTATCAAAAACCTTAATGGTGAGTGAAGTGAAAGCCTTTACGCCATATGTTCGAAATACATCCGATCCAGGAAGTACCTATCCAGCCGGTTCTCCTCCCTCTGATGATTCTCAACTAGCATCTCTTGCTGGTGGCGGAGAAAACAAATTAGGGACTACGACAAACAAGAATACTGGCCATACGGAATGGCCAGACGGCCGAGTCCATCACAATGGTTTCACCGCAACATTTACCCCGAACACAGTTGTTGAATTTCCAGTGAGTGGTGACCCTTACGATATTGACTACAACTCACAACAGGAGGGAAAGAGTGCAACGCAGAAAACATTTGCCGCAATCACATCTCGTAGTTACCACAATGGGGTCGTGAATACTGGCATGATTGATGGATCGATTCGAAAAATCACAAATGATATTTCCTTGCGAATTTGGCGGGGACTTTCAACCCGGGATGGTGGAGAAGTAGCAAATCCACCTTAAATAGAGGCTTTCAGCTTCAAGCTACCCAAAAATACATGGGGTGGCGCATCTGCTTCATTCCTTTGGTACGATGGAAGGTTCCTGGGACTACTGTGGTAAAGGTGCTTGTCGCCTTTGCTTGAACTCCACTATCGAATTGGTGTCAATGTTTCAGACAAGCCACTACGCAGTGAACGTCTTGTTTTCACTGCGAACAATTTGTCTTTTGCTACTCACACCCTCTCTGGCCTACGCAATAGATGTAGCTGGGGTTACGAACACAGTTGGGGTGGGGATGCATGCAGTCCGATGCTATCGAGAGGACCCTCGTCCTTCTGGTGATGTCCCGATGGGTGTTCGTCCTGAATCTGGGTCATATTCAACACAATATCCACGACGCCGACTTTCCAGGCGCGCCCAACGAAGAGTCAACCGTCGTAGTACATGGATAGTGGTTCCAGAAGATATACCACCAATTAGTGGATTACCCATTGAACACCGAAACCTCTCGTATGGATCAGGAGAGCAACACCAACAGTTCGATCTCTATCTGCCGGGCGGTTGTCGTGAAGGAAGAATTCCCCTTGTCATCTGGTTGTCGGGTGACGACTGGTCAAGCAGTCCTCGTATCGATTGTCCTCTTATATGGCTCACTCAACATGGATTTGCTATTGCAAGTATTAGCTATCGTCCAAGTCGTACACATATTTTTCCAACGCAGCGAGATGACTGCCTGGCTGCGATCAACCGTCTCTCTGAGGATGCCGCAATTTGGAGTATCGACCCAACACGAATTTGTCTTATTGGACAAGCTGCGGGTGCACATCTTTCGATGCTAATTGGTTTGGATCCAAATCTGAAACAGTTCGAATCTATCGAGGAAAATGAATTTCCGAAGCATAGAATTGCTGCAATCTGTGGCATTTCAACAATTGCCCATCTACCCACACTTGGAACTGATTCGGACCGTGCTTCCTCCGCGGCAAGCAGGCTCATTGGTGGGCCACTTCCTGAGTTTCGTGAAGCCGCCCTACGAGCCAGCCCGATCAGCTACGCCTCACGTAATGACCCGCCTACATTACTTATTCATCGTAAGGGCAATGAGAATATCCCTGTCAGCCAAAGTGAGCGGTTACATACAGCACTTCTAGCTGCAGATGTGGATAGCACACTTATTCTTCCTGAGAGTGAGCAAGAATCTCTTGAAGAAGACGGACCAATTCGCCAGATAGTGCTTAATTTTTTAATCCGGACACTTCATACTGAAGTCGATTCGATCATTGTTCCAGAAAAAACCACCCAAATTGATCTGGAAAATAATCCAAATCAGTCTTGAGAATTTTTCCAAAAATCATGACGCTCTTTTTTTTCAAAAGTGGAGTGTTTGAGCATGGTGCGACCCCGTCTTCAGTTTAGTAGACGACAATGGATCCAAACAGCTGCGGCGACTACGTGTGGTATTGCCGGCGGGCTCCTGGCAGAATCTTTTGTGGTGTCACCAAACTCACTCACTCAGACGCATCTCCAGATAGGAACGCCCTCCTCACCAGATCGTCAGAATCTGCGGATCGTTCAACTCAGTGACCTGCACCTCCATGATGTTGGTCAGTTGGAAATACAACTTCTTGAAGCTGTCACAGCTGCCAAGCCTGATGTGATTCTACTAACAGGCGATACGATGAGTCACAAAAATGGTATGCAGCCACTATCTGAATTTTTAGAGATGCTCCCACCAGTATCTCACCGACTTGCAGTCATGGGAAACTGGGAATACAACGCTGGCTTCACCGCATCGTCATTCAGTAAATTCCTAAGTCCGTTCGGATTTCAAGTCTTGATGAATGAGTCATACCATCTCGAACACGATAATAGCACAGTAGAGATCACAGGGTTTGATGATCTCCTTGCAGGACAACCAAAGCCTCTCGCTACAAAAAAAAATGAGGATGCGGATCAACACCTTGTCTTAGCACATTGTCCGGCGACTCGTGATCTTACCCAAAAACTTCTTGGGTTTACCCCAAGTCTCATTCTCAGTGGTCACACTCATGGAGGTCAAATTGCTCCAGGTGGCTTTCCACTTATTACTCCTCCCGGGAGTGGCGACTACGTATCTGGATGGTACTGCGAGAACGGGCCACCAATGTACGTTTCACGCGGTATCGGAACCTCACTCGTTCCTCTTCGACTTGGCGTACCGCCTGAACTCGTTGTGCTTGACTGGCAATTATGACCTCTCGATTCCTAAGTACTTCTTGAGACCATCTCTTTCTTGCTTGGCCGTGCAGTCGATACAGTCAGCACAGGGAGCCTCATTTTCCCTCTTTGTGCAGTCGTCCTTGCTGAACAGTCGATAGTTTTTCCTGCGGGGAATGTTTCCTCTGGGACGTTCGCCAAAAAGTTTTGTCCTATACCTGGCGGGAGATGCGATGGAATGGCTCGACCATTTCGTGTGACTTCGGGTACGGACCGAACATCTGGAAGTTCCTTCTTTCGTACTCACACCAAATTATCGTTCATTAGTAAAGAGACCAAGTAAAAACTTATGGAAACTTATCTACGCGACATCAATGAAACTGCTCTCCTAAGTGCAGCTGAGGAAAAACAACTGGCTGTTCGTGTTCAGCAAGGTGACCCCGCTGCACGTGATCATATGGTGAGGGCGAATCTCCGCCTTGTTGTCAATATTGCTCGCGGCTACTCAAACCGAGGGCTTCAGCTTTGTGATCTGATTGAAGAAGGAAATCTTGGTCTCATGCGAGCAGTCGAAGGGTTTGACCCAACTGTTGGCACGCGTTTCAGTACATATGCCAGTTACTGGATCAAACAATCAATCAAGAGAGCTCTGATTAACAACGGGAAGACAATTCGAATTCCTGCTTATATGGTTGAGATACTGTCGAAATGGCGGCGAGCGTCGATTCGCCTCCTCGACTCACTTGGTCGAACGCCCACACCTGAAGAAGTAGCTCGCATGCTTGGATTGGCTAGAAAAAAACTTCCGATTATCAAAAAAGCGATGCAGGTGCACCAGACTGGTCCGCAAACCGATCAGACAGAGGGTGGGTGGTCGCTTGGCGATATCATCCAAGATCAAAACGCACGATGTCCAGCTGATGTCATGCTTGATGAAGACACGCTCCAGCATGTTTTAAAACGCATTGATGAGCTTGAAGANCGAGCTGCNTCTATTATCCGAATGCGTTTTNGTCTTGAGGGNGGCGAGCCTATGACACTTAAGGANATAGGAAGTATCTTGGGNCTGACTCGAGAGCGGGTTCGANAGATTGAATCTGAGACCCTGGCATCCCTCGCTGCTGAAATTGAGGGTGTTCCACGGGCAACTATTTCACTCCGTCCTACAAGACAGTTGCGGCGAGGCGCATAAACCGGATACCCTCTTTCTATGAATTTAAAAGACCATATCCGTGATGTGCCCGATTTTCCGAAGCCGGGCATACTATTTCGCGACATTACGCCACTACTTGCAAGTCACGAGGCATTTCTTGAGTCAGTAGAAAAGTTAGCCGAACCATGGCAGGACACCACCATGGATGCCGTTGCTGCTGTCGAAGCCAGAGGATTTCTCTTTGCTGGGCCTCTTGCAATGAAACTTGGTGTTGGTTTGATTCCTGTTCGTAAACCAGGGAAACTGCCAGCTGATACGATCAGTTATCAGTACGAATTAGAATACGGTCATGATACTCTCGAAATGCACAGCGGAATTCTCACACCACAATCACGTGTGCTGATCATCGATGATGTTTTGGCGACAGGAGGTACGGCTGAAGCCTGTGTAAAACTGATAGAATCTGTGAAAGCAACAGTGGTGGGCTGCTCTTTTCTCGTTGAACTCAAGGGTTTAGGAGGACGTGAACGATTGGGTGGCCATCGTATTGAGACTGTTCTGCAATATTAACTCCNTTCATTGCGTCCAACAGCTATTGGAACAAACCTTTCAGACTCTTTGTCAGACTGATTTTCATGTCCCGCATCGTCATTGCCATGTCGGGAGGTGTTGACTCAAGTGTCACCGCCTCATTACTCGTTGAAGCCGGACATGATTGTATTGGTGTCTTTATGCGACATGGGCAGCCAGCGCTGCCATCATCATCTGCTACGCTTCCAATAGTTGAAGCATCTGATCCCAAGCCAGGACACCAAGGCTGTTGTTCTGTTACAGATGCTCTCGATGCCCGTCGTGTTGCAGAACATCTTGGCATTCCACTGTATCCACTCGACCTGACAGATGACTTTGAAAAAATAATAGATACGTTCGCCACGGAATATGGTGCGGGCAGGACACCTAATCCATGTGTCCGTTGCAATCAATGGATCAAATTTGGACGTCTCTTTGACTATGCCAATGCAGTTGATGCAACACACGTTGCAACGGGNCACTATGCAAGAATTATTTATAGTCATGACTCAGGCGATCATGTTTCCATTCCAGAAATTCACCGAGGCCATGATGTCTCACGTGATCAGTCATATGTCCTATTTGGGATCACGCAGGATCGTTTATCTCGAATGATGCTACCAGTTGGTGAACTAACGAAATCTGAAGTTCGATCACGAGCAGATCGTTTGGGCCTGGTAACAGCAACCAAACCTGANAGCCAAGAAATATGCTTTGTTCCACCAGGCCAGCATCCACGTTTAGTAGCCCATAGACTGGGTGGTTCCCGGGCAGGAGATATTGTTGACTCAGCTGGAAACATTCTTGGACAGCATGCTGGNATAGAGCATTTTACAATTGGTCAACGACAAGGTCTTGGCATTGCAGTTGGTTCGCCACTCTATGTCATTCGTATTGAACCAGATACTTTTCAAGTNGTTGTAGGACCAAAGTCTGAANTACCGCTNCAAGGCCTAATTGCTGATGAAGTNAGTTGGGTTGCNGATGTACCAACAACTCCTTTCGAATGTCTTGTTCAGTGCCGAGCCCAACGACCACCAGCAAAAGCTATCGTCACCAGGATAGGTGATCAAAAGTTTGAGGCACGCTTTCTGGACCCAACGGTTCATGCCCCGGGTCCAATTACCCCAGGCCAGCCAGCAGTCTGCTACGACAACACTCGCCTTCTTGGGGGAGGCTGGATTGTTCAGCATAAAGCGATTTGACAACGTTTGAACGATGTTCTTTGACTTCTGTCAGAAGGGCCTCGCCATCCGAAAGGCATGCATTTTTGCATTCCTGAATCTTCCAAGTACTATCAANGTAAGAGTGATCGGTTTGCTTACTGTATTTTGACTAGGAGATCAGCCTTGCCACCAGCCGCATTTATAGTTTTTGGCGTTCTACTCGGAATCATTGCATTTGCAATATTGATTCTGATATTCAACTATGGCCAAATTTGGTTTCAGGCNTATTGGTCNAAAGCAGCTGTTACATTTNTTGANCTTTTTGGTATGAGCTTACGAAAAGTAAATGCTCGTACGATTGTTCAAGCTCGAATCATGGCGACGCAGGCCGGCCTTGGGAAACAGCTTTCTCCTCGTGTTCTCGAAGCTCACTATCTTGCTGGGGGTGATGTTCCTCGTGTCATCCGTGCTCTTATCGCAGCCCATCGCGCTGGCATTGATCTTGATTATGATAAAGCATGCGGAATAGATCTTGCTGGTAGAGATGTACTCGATGCAGTGCAGACAAGTGTGAATCCCAAAGTGATTGATTGCCCAGATGTTGCGAGTGGTAAATCAACTCTTTCTGCCGTTGCGCGAAATGGTGTTGAATTAAAAATTCGGGCCCGTGTTACCGTCAGAACAAATCTTCATCAACTGATTGGCGGAGCAACTGAAGAGACAATTATTGCTCGAGTTGGTGAGGGAATAATTACCTCCATTGGATCAGCTGCGACACACTTCGAAGTCATGGAACACCCAGATACNATTTCAAAGGCCGTACTCGAACGAGGGCTCGATGCGCAAACGGCGTTCCAAATTGTTTCTATCGATATTGCTGATATCGAAGTCGGTGAAAATATTGGCGCACGGCTTCAGGCAGATCAGGCAGAGGCTGACACACGCGTAGCACGTGCTAAAGCTGAAGAAAGGCGGGCAGTGGCCATCGCTCGTGAACAGGAAATGAAAGCGGCAACTGCGGAAAACCGTGCAGGTGTCCTTAAAGCCGAGGCACTCGTACCCAAAAGTATTGGCGAGGCACTGCGGGCAGGTCGGATGCAGAGTCAATCTGGAAATAGCCGGGTTTAACCAAAGCCCCAAAAAACTTGAGTTTTCGGGCATCAACAACAAAAACCGGCACAAATGGAGAATTCGNTCAAACTTTATGGCCTCCATCTGCCGATAGTAAATTNCAAGANAGGTTTCATGGTGCCCATGATATGNGANCTACATGTTGTAGCGAGNAATNNACCTGTCTGACAGGCAACGATCCAACGGACTTCCGAAGGATCACACGGCAAAAGGGAGTATGCCATGGGTCTGCGAAAACTACGCGTATACAATGGACCGGAATCTGAAACTGCTGGTGTTTCGTTGCTCGAACAGCAACTTGACCCACATAGTGTCAAAGTAACACTTGGTGAAATCCTACCGATCTTGGCTGATGCTGTCTCAAGTGACAGGACCTGGCTGACTGATTTTGCTGAAGATGAAGTTACAATTTCCTCTGATCTTCACGATGTCCTTCAGGCCTACCGTCACTTTCGTCGTCCGGGTGCCTAAGTATCCTTGTGGACAGTAGGAGTTTTCGGGCAGTGTTGAGAGACACCATCTAGGAAGAATAAATTTTTCTTCCTGGATGTCTTGTGTTTATAGACGTTTCTCTTTACTTCAATAAAAGTTGCCAGAACTCAAGATCAAGCCATCTATTGAACTTGTAGCCAGCTTCACGGATTGTTCCGACGGGAGAAAAACCCACATGTTGATGAAGTGCAATACTGGCAGTATTCGCTGAGTCAATACCAGCGACAAGAAGATGAAGTTCGTGTTCTGTTGCCTCACGAATAATAGTTTGTAGCAACAGTCGACCGAGTCCGCGACGTTGATACTCTGTCGCAATGTAAACAGAGTGTTCAGCTGTCTTGGAGTAGGCCGGATATGGTCGAAACGGACCCCATGTCGCAAACCCGACTACTGAGCCCTGTTGCTCGACACCAAAGACGGGAATACCAGCACGCTTTTTTTCTTCAAACCATGCAACAATCGTTGCCTCGGACCGGGGTGACTCTTCATACAGTGCCGTTGTATGAAGAATTGCCTGATTGAAAATACCTTGTATATCCTTCAGATGCTTTTCGTCACAACGTAGCACATGGGCACCAGTTAGCGTATCGCTCATGCATCTACCACCTGCCGCGGCTCCTGTCGTGGCGTGAGTAGTGAGACAAGAATGAGCACCAAGAACCCAAGTGGAATTGTCACCAAACCTGGCTGACTAAATGGAATCGGTGAGTCACCCCGTGGAAGTCCATATACTTTCTCAAACGTATCTGCCGAGAGGAGAATCCAGCCGAGTGATGAAACCATCCCAACCGTCACGGCTGCCGTTATCCCCTGTTTTGTTGTTCGCGGCCAAAAGAGCAGCATAACGAGAGCGGGGAGATTGGCTGATGCTGCTATATGAAATGCCCATCCAACAAGAAAACTCACATTGAAATTCTTAAACAGAATTCCAAGTGCCATAGCAGCGACGCCAAGAACAACAGCAGAAATTTTACCCGCGCGTACTTTTTCATGATCATTCATCGTGACACCAAAGCAATTTTCAACAAGATCATGGGCCACTGCCCCACTGCCGGCCATAATGAGACCACTGACCGTACCCAGTACTGTAGTGAACGCTATTGCAGATATCACGGCAAATAAGGTTTCACTAAATGACTTCGCAAGAAGTGGAGCAGCCATATTGGAACTTGTTGGATCAAGGTATCCACTCGTCATGGCTCCAAGACCAAGATATAGCGTTAAGACGTAAAACCCACCAATTGCTGCAATTCCAACGACAGTACTTTTGCGAGCTGCTGAAGCGTCCTTGACGGTGTAATACCGGATCAGAATATGTGGGAGAGAAGCTGTTCCACAAAAGAGTGCAAGCATGAGACTGGCAAAGTTTAATCGATCAGTCAAAGTTCCAGACGAGAGCCCTTTAAAATATCCACCTGGCTTCAGTAGGTCTTTGCCCTCACGTATTGTTGGTGTAAATGTTGTATGAACACCTTTTTCATCAGTCTGCTTTTTTGCTGACCAGGTCACAACCTGTGAATCTTCAAGCGTAGAAAGATATTGAAGAGGGCGTAATGGCCCGGTCTCACGCGCGTCACCATATCGGTCCGGAAGTTTATGGATGGTTCCAACAGGCCGAAGATCATTCTCAGTTGTCTGTGGCTTACCATTCACAAGTACCTGACCGTCTGGCGTCACCGTCTGCACCTGCGGACGTAGATCTTCTTCACCCTGCCGTCCGGCATTGAGCATGAGTCCACGATTCAAAATCATAATCGTCAGGACACCACAGAAAAATACGAGTAAAGAACCTTTAATGAACTGAACCCATGTCGTCGACACCATGCCTGCTGTCACCACAATGAGTGTTACTGCAACGCCAACCAGAATAACGCCAACAGCGTGTGGGAGACCAAGGAGTGGAACAATGAGATGCCCCGCACCAACCATCTGTGGTATCAGATAGAAGACACTCACAATTAATGTTGAGATAGCGACTGCGAACTTGATCCCTCGACTATTAAATCGGGCATCAAGTGCGTCAGCAAATGTAAACTTTCCAAGCGCTTTGATCGGTTCAGCAATAACAAACAGCGCTACAATCCAACCAGCAAGAAAGCCAATAGAGTAGAGGAAGCCATCATAGCCGTAGAATGCAATCATTCCACAGATACCGAGAAATGATGCTGCTGAAAGATAGTCACCTGCAAATGCAATTCCATTGACAAACCAATGTATTTCACCATGTGCAGCATAGTATCCCTTTGCGGACTGTCCTTTGCGGCCAAGCCAAAAGGACAGACCAATAACCCCAAGGACAAAGCTGGCAAAAATAGCAATGGCAACTGGTGATGAGTCGTAGAGCATCGAAGATCCTCTCTATAAAAATCAGGCGTCTGAAGAACCGCCTCGGCAGGCAACCATATAGATCAAGGCCAGCACAAAAGCTGAAGCGATCAATCCCATTCCGTAGGCAATTGCAAGATTCACTCCACCGAGTGGTCGCCATGAGAGTACGTCTGGCCGAAATAAGACGATGCCCATGAAACCGATGTAAAGCAGGACGTAAATCAGAAACAATCGCATGCCGATGACACGACTACGAATCGATCCCTGATCTTTCAATTGATGGTTGTTCCCCATGGATTTGATTCCTGTAAAGTCCCCAGACACGTTCAGTCACTTTTTTCCAAGGCAGAGTCTAGCCTAGTTTTCACACAACCACAGTAAGGATTACTTCGCTGTGGGAAATTCATGATGCCCAGAAAGCCCTGCGGGGAGATTATCACCAGCTTCAAGGAAGGATATAAGATCAAGAATCTCCTGTTTTGTAAGGACATTGATCAATCCAGCAGGCATCGGTGAAACCTGAGAGACAAATCGTTCTTCAACGTCTTTTTTCTGTATTCGTTTGATTTTTTCAGGCATGAGGAGATTTGGCCTGATGGTATAGGTTTCTGGTGTTTCACTTGCAACAACTCCAGACACGACACGACCATCTGTAAGTAAAAATTGCACCATGCGATAGTCATCATCAATTTTCAACGATGGATCAAGAATCTGAAGCAGGAGATCTTTGCCTCGAAGTTTCTTCACACTTTTCACCAAATCCGGCCCCAGATTGACACCATGACCTGCTGCTACATGACACTGAGTACACTGCGCTTTCGCAAAGGCATGCATGCCCCGTGACAGTGTTTCTTCATCCTGACTCGTAGCAACTGTAGGGAAATCTTCAGCTTTCCACACGTTCACCAGAGTCGGTCTGCATGCATCGAGCAAACGCTCGGCTTCCGCCTGATCACGTGCGACAACCATCTTGCCATTCATCACAATCCAGTGACCAGGGAACGTACACACATACGGGTACACTCCTGGTTCCTGCGGTGCTTCGAAACGCAGAACATGTACTAATGATTTGCGTGTAGGACCAATCATGGGGGTCGCTGCCAGAATCAAATTCTTCTTTTCTTCGGGTATGAAATCACTCGTTGCATTTTTTGGGTCACGAGCCATTGCATTTGCTGCAACGCCAACCTCCTCCATTGCACCTGGCTGAACAAGAACAAGATTGTGATCGGTTGCATCTGGATTCAGAAAAACAAGTTTGACTGGTTGACCTGGACGAACGTTGAATTGCTTATTTGTAAAAAGCATTCGTTCTGGTTCACATGAAATTCGCACCTCAACTGTCTCTGGACGCCTATCAAACGCTTTGTCCTTCCCCGCTGCCTTGGGCTCCTGAATTTCAAGAGACCGCCGTGCCCGTTTCAGGAGGGCCGGGACAATACTCTTCTGATCGTTTTGCCAGTGTCGTTGGAGTGGTTGTGATTCAAGTGCACAGACAGCTGCATAGGCAAGATGTCCACCGATTGGTTGACGAAAGATACTCAGCACCGCATCCAGCGCTTCTCGTGTTCCGATCCAACTGGCTGCAATCGCCGCCTCCATCCGAACAAGTCCAGAGGAGTCGGTCGCAGCGCGAGAAAGAATCTCATGCCTGTCTGGTAGAGATTCATGCCAAAATCGTAGCTGTCGAATAGCAGCAGCCCGTGCATGGTGATCAACATCTGATGCAAGCTCAACAAGAATCTCGGGTCGAACGGCACCAAGTGTTGAAAGACATGCCATACCCTCTGCCATATTGCGGGCTCTTTGAGGATCATCATCTTTTTGACTTTCAATCCAATCGTTGACTGCTTCAGTAGCGAGCGTTTTGTCACGGCTGGCGAGTTCTCGTGTGGCAAGATATCGCAGACGAAACTCTCGGTGTCCCAAGAGTTCTGCCAGTTTTCGTTCTGGCATTTCCTGAAGGTGTGGTACGTCTGACACCTTGCCTTTTTTTGCAGTCACTCGCCAGATACGGCCAGACTCTCGGTCGCGCCGGGAATCCCTCAATGAGTATTGTGCGTGTCCCTTAACAGGGTTGTACCAATCAACAATAAAGAGATCACCACCAGGACCAAAATGAAGATCAACCGGAATGAAACTGAGATTTGTCGAGAAAATGAGATCACTGACGTATTGCTCATTGAACCCAAAGTCATTTTCAAGCCAACGGTGAATTTCGATTCGGTTGGTGGGCTTGTACCGTGCTTTGATAAACCCGCCTTGAAGTTCTGCTGGAAATCCCGGGTTATCAACAAATGCCTGACCACAGGTTCCCGAATAGGCTTGTAAACCCTGGGGCCGTGCATGTTGCTGCGGATATGGTGGGTCCAACGAATGAAACGCCTCAGCAAAAATTGGGTGACTGGCAACATGATTCCCCCACGGATCAAACGTCACACCCCACGGATTGGTACTCGGGTAGGTGCCCATTGCCGTCAGTCTGTGGATCTTTGGCTCGTAGCGAAACCAGCCACTATTCTGCTGTCGGACTGGTCCATATGGGGTCTCGATTTGCGAATGATGGAAGATTGATTCTCGAAACAGCAGCGCCCCATCAGGCGTCCAGATAAAGTCATGTAATGCATGATGCGAGTCTTCTGTACCAAATCCAGAAAGAACAACCTCGTGAACATCAGCACGGTCATCTCCATCGACATCCTTAAGGAATGTCAGGTTAGGTTGTTCCGAGACATACACTCCGCCATCCCCAAATTCGAACGATAAGGGAACATGAAGATCATCAGCAAAAATTTTTGAAGTGTCTGCTTTTCCATCGCCATCAGTATCTTCCAGAATCACAAGCCGATCATGTGGCTCGAATCCAGGATAGATATGTGGATATGCCTGTGACGTACACACCCAAAGCCGACCTCGTGTATCCCAGCGAACCTGAATAGGATTGGCGATTTCAGGAAATTCTTCTTCCCCTGCAAACAGATTAACCTCAAATCGTGGATCAACTTTGAAGGCTTTCTGTTCCTCAGATGCTGGCAGCCAGTTATTGGCACCACGTGTTTCAAGAGCAGCCGGTAATTCAGGAACATTTGAATCGTCGACCTGTTCAGAAACCGGTCGGCCATGAGCTATATCCCAGATCCTTCGATCTCGATTCGCGCACATGATCTCAAAATTTCTCATGGCTGGAAGAAAATCAAGATATCCATACCGTTCATTTCGGCCACCTGTGTAATAGAAGGTATTCAGAGGCCGATATCGTCGGAAAAACTGTCGCTCCAAATCAACAACAGCAAGACGCAATGATTCCGTAACACTGTTTGCAGGACGCCCAAAACAAGATTCAAAAAACGTACTAGCAAATATGGCATAGCCCTCTTTGGTGAGATGGCATCCATTGCTCGTTAAATCACCAGTACCACTCAGCACAGCACGCATTGGCGTATCGACATCAATGAAAGCGACGTGTTGCTCAGCTGCTACCTCTTTCATCACTGATGTATAGCGAGCAATATTCTCGTTATTTTGATCAGCGGCAGATACACCAGGCACGTTTTCATTTGGAATAGGTGAAACGAGAATGATTCGTGGGGCTGTCTTTCCATTGAAGGCTTTTGTCTTCGTGCGTTCCAGAAATGCTTCGAGTCGCTGACGGAATTCTGGAATACCGGCTTCACCAGCAAACGATTCATTGAACCCAAATGCCGCAAAGATGACATCTGCTTTCTCATGAAAAAGATGCTGATCAAGATCAGCAAAATTTTCCGGACGTGGCATCAAGCCAACTTCATCTCCAGACCAGGCCAGAGTCCGGATGACCAGTTCATGATCTGGAAATCCTGCATGAATTGTTGCTGGTATAGAACCAAACAACTGAGCTCGCTCAAAAAGCGTATTTCCAATCAGGCATATATGATCACCTCGCTTCAGTTGGAGTGGCAGAGAAGTTCTTTCGGCCTCACAAGCAGGCGGTCGCTCCGCGGTATCGAGAAAAAGCGCATACTGCGAATAATCTTCTTGTTTTTCTGGCTCTGCCGCCTTCTGCTTCGTCCGGGGCGCCGCGGTTAGAACAACAGAAGTCTTTTTGCGATGAATCGCTGGAATGAATGCTGTTTTTTGTGATTGCTTTGCTGATGTAGCATTACTTGTCGGCTTTTTCTTTTTTTTGCGATACGACTGATTCTTCCACCAGTCAGGAGCCTCTGCTTCGACTTCGTGGGTGTACTGCCGCAGTCGCTGCATCATGTTGGCAAGACGTTCAGGCTCATCCGTCGACAGGTCTGTTGTCTCGGCAACGTCACTATCAAGATTATAGAGTTCTGGATTTTCAAATGATTCATCAACGACGATCTTCCAAGGACCCTCACGGTAGGCAACAGAACCACCCCATCGCCAATAAAGAGGCTTTGTTCGTTTGATTGGGGCGCCATCAAGAGCAGGCAAGAGATTCACCCCGTCATATGTTTTTTGAGGCGGCTGAATACCAGCAGCCGCAAGTGCCGTAGGGAAAAAATCACTTCCGATAATTGGGAGATCACTTTCACTACCTGGCTCAATCTGGCCCGGCCACCGCACGATCCCGGGAACTCGATGGCCCCCTTCATACATAGATCGCTTACGACCACGAAGGTCACCAGCAAGACCACGACCTGGCCCCTTGTTGCCAGCACCTTCCGGGCCGTTGTCACTTGTAAAAAAGACAAGCGTCGAATCACGAACACCGAGTTTATCCAACGAATCCATGACCGTTCCAAATGCATCATCAAGCTGTGTGATATTCGCTCGGTAGGTTCGCTCCTCACGATCTGCAATACCTGCATGCTGGTTTTGATATCGCTCTGCAGATGCTATTGGATAGTGCGGTTCATGTGTCCAGACAGCAAGAAAAAAAGGCTTTGTTGGATCTCGCTTGGTCTCAAGCCATGACGCAGCTTCTTGTGCAATAAATGGAGCTGAATACGCATCGACTTTTCCAACCTCTTTCCCATTCCTTACAAAATTATTGGGAAATGCATGGCTTGGTGCTGCATTGTTTTGTGTCGCAAGCCACCAGGCATACCCATGATCGGATGGTTGTGGTTGATCTGGTGAATTGAAAAGTCCGTTGAGATGCCACTTACCAACATGGCAGGTGTCATACCCTGCTTGCTGAAGTAGCTTTGGAAGTGCCTGTTCACTCGTACGAAGATGAATCGGGCTCCCGTTTGGAATCCAGGTAAAGACTCCATTCCGAAACGGTGTCCGTCCAGTAAGCAGGCTCGACCGAGCTGGTGAGCAGACACTTGATGCCGCATGGCAGTCTGTCAGCCGAAGACCCTCGGCGGCGAATCGGTCAAGATTCGGCGTGATCGCATCAGCGTTCCCATAGCACCCAAGTTCACCATAGCCCATGTCATCGGCAAGAAAGAGCACGATATTCGGACGGTTCTCTGCCAGTGCCGGGGCCATGTACAACACAGTTGCCAGGCATATTAGGATAAGAATGGAGCGGATATTCTTCATGCTCATTGTTCTTTCGTTGGTTGGTCAGAAAAGCGATATGGGTCATCATGTTGAATCATTTGTTCAAGCAACAATGACTCCATCGCTGAACGAGTTGTGGCGTGGTCTGGTTCATCTGCAAGATTTTTCTGTTGCGGAGATGGTTGCTCTGGAAGCCTTTTGAGCACACCCGGAACATGATGCTCAGCAAGAAACTCATGTGGGTTCTCTTGAATATTGAAAAGTTGTGTGTGAAGGCCACCAGATGGTGATTCGTACTTGATGAGTTTCCAGTCACCTTTACGAACACTTCGCATTCCGGGCTTTTGACCACCGCAGTAGACCCCGTACAGAACATCTCTAACTGTTTCTGTCTTCTCTTTAAGAACCGGAAGGAAGCTTTTCCCCTCATCCGTTGGAGGTGGGGTCACACCCGTGATAGCACACAACGTTGCCAGCGTATCACCAAGATACGTATTGCCTGGCATCCGGCTGCCAGGGCGCACGCCTGGTCCTTTTACAATCAGGGGCACTCGCCAGGTGTGCTCATAGAGATTTTGTTTTCCTTGAAGGCCATGACGACCAATCGCAATACCATGGTCAGATGTATAGAAAATCCATGTATTTTCAAGTTCACCCATGGCGGTGAGCTTTTCAAGCACGCGTTGTACCTGCGCGTCAATGTTTTCACTACACGCATATTCACGTCCAATTTCATTGCGAATGGTCTGTGGGTCACGATTGCTCCAGACACCACTGACTGATACTTCATCACGAACATCCATATGGGTGTTGTCGAATGGATGTGCTGGGAGCCAGTTTGGGGGTAGCGGTGGTTGCTTCTCATGAGTCGCTGGAAGCTCTTTTTTATCCGTGTGATTTGTAGCCCCATAATGCGCCAGGTATTCAGGTGTTCCATCACGTGTATCGTGAGGATGTGACAATCCAAAATAGATAAGAAAAGGATCTTCATCACCAGACTTGTCACGTTCTGTTAGAAAATCAATGACCTGATCACCATGCCATTGACTCCCTTTCTCTGCCGTACCGCCCCGCTTGGTCGCATCATTTCGGACTGTAAATTGCTGATTCGCTTTTTCATAACTATTGCCACGCTTGCATGTCCGCATGGTGTCGTAACCAGCTCGATTGAACACGGCAGCGAGTGTGTTTGATTCAAGTCCTGGCGGACAATGTAATGCAACGTTTGGCTGACGTGATTTTCCCTCTTCACCGCGTGCCTTCTTTGGACCGATTGGCAGATGCCATACCGTTCGACCACACATCACCATATGCCGACTGGGTGTGCAGACAGCGCCAGAAAATGAACCCATATGGTACGCCGCATCGAATACCATTCCCTCACGAGCCAGATTCTCAATACACGGTGCGTTGAGCGTTGAGGATGGGTTATAGAATTTGAAGTCAAATGGAGATTGATCATCAACAATGATGAAGAGAATATTCGGTCGCTTCTCTGAATGAGGCTCTTTTGAAAATACAAACCCAGACAAAATTGTAAGTGTTACCGTTGTAAAACAACAAATGACACGCTTCATTTTAGAATCCTCTTTAAGCAAATCAGAACTATTGTGGAATAAGAAAATCAATCACTGCATCTGACAGGTTCGGATGCTTTACATTCGGTGCATCCGGATAGACGAGTTCACACGGCACCTTCACTGAATCGAGTTGTTCTTTTAATTTGACGCCAAAGTTGGCTGAGTGGGTTGGATCTTTTGCATCATGCCCAAGAGCCGGTTTATTGTTGTACGTCATGTACACAGGCGGGTCATCCGCTGTAACAAGTGCATACGGAGAATACTCCCGAATCCACGGTAAAAGTAATTCTCTCGATTTAAGAAATCGCGTGAATCGACCGGTTCGTCGATCACTCTCCGATGCAAGAATCGGAATGCCAAATGCATGAGCTCCATAGTGACTATTTGGAGTCCACTCTTTCATCTGCTTTGGATCAAGTGTTGTTTGTGCCCCACTGACAGCAACAGCAGTCAGCCGAGTTGATTCACGAGCTACGGGATCATCACTAGTGGGGTCTGCCATCTCATCATGCAATGCTAGCCACAGACTCGTGCACGCTCCAGCCGATCCACCAGCTGCGACGATCCGATTGGGATCAAGATGCCATGCTGATGCTTTACTACGAACAAACTGGAGTGCCCGTGCCGCATCCGTAAGAGGTGCTTTGACAGGGGGCTCGATCCCTTCGGCTTCATCAACAAAACGGTATTCAATCGATGCAACTGATATACCTGCTTCGAGTGCGGGTTGAAGATTTTGAGACAAGCCACTCAGACGGTTTCCAGCGGACCATCCTCCACCATGAATGAAAAAAAGGAGTGGTGCAGGATTCTCTGCAGTTGCTGAGGGTGTTTTCCAAAAATGAAGCTTTTGTTTTTGGTGCTTACCATAACTCACGTCTTCCTGTGTTGGCCGTGGCCCAAACTGCTTCCAGTAGGCTGTTTTAAATGGGTTCTCTGAGGGCCCATCAACATCTTCATTGACAAGGTCTGGCTGGACACTTTCCCACCATTTCTCATAGGTAGTCGCTAGGCGGTGAACAACATCTTGATGCTCTGCAGCGATATCGTGTTCTTCACTTGGGTCAGAATCGATGTCATAGAGCTCCCAGGCATCTGGTTTGTTTTGGGTATTAACCAGACTCCATCTGCCTTCTCGAATACGGCAGTTTTTATAGGCATTCTGAGCAGCCTCACCACGTTTCCACCGTCCCTGATGAGTAACCAACGGGCGGTCTGGCCACTCAGCGTTTTGATTCATAAGTAATGGAACAAGACTTCGGCCTTCAATTTTTGTATCAACGGCTTCGGGCACCTTGACACCGGCAAGCTCGCAGAGTGTCGGCAGCACATCGATATGTGCTGTGACCTGTGGAACATTGACGCCTTCTGGCAGGACTCCCTTCCATTTCCAAAACGCTGGGACGCGTGTCCCACCCCGATACGGGGAGTTTTTCGATCCATGCATTTCGGCGTTGTAGAAACTACTACCCGCTGCTGATCCATTGTCTGTTGAAAAAACAATGAGTGTATTGTCTGCAAGCCCGAGTGAATCAATCGTGCGAAGTAATCGCCCCATATTGGTATCGATGTTTTCAACCATTGCATAAAACGGCGCAACACGATCAATCTGTTTTGCATTTTTCAATCCAGCTTCCTGCAGCGCTTTGCGATAATGGTCGTCACCAGATGCAGGAGGAATAAGTGGTCCGTGTGGGGCGTTTGTCGATAGGTAGCAGAAAAAAGGTGTATCTTTTTCCTTGCACTTTGCAATCCATGTTTCAGCTTCACGAAAAAAGATATCGGTGCAGTACCCACGGGTCTGGACAAATCTGCCGTCACTTCGAATCATTGGATTAAAATATTTGTTCCCAGGTGCATCGCCACAACTACCGGGAAAACTCTGCCCAATACCTCCACCACCGTGAATGAATACTCGGTCAAACCCACGACTACCTGGCTGGTATGGATCTTCATCACCAAGATGCCACTTGCCAAAAATCCCTGTCGTGTATCCCGCCGTTTTCAAGAGTTCTGGAAGTGTTGTTTGTGAAAGTGCCATCCGTTCTCGTTCATGAATCGTATGCGTAACGCCCGAACGAAATTCATGTTGACCAGTCATAAGTGATGCTCGAGTTGGAGCACACGTCGGACTGACATGGTATTCCGTCAAACACACACTCTGTTTTCGCATCCGGTCAAGAAACGGTGTTTTCAATACCGGATTGCCATGACTGGCAATATCACCGTATCCCTGATCATCTGTCATGACGTAGATGATATTTGGGCGTCGTCCCGAGAGTGTTGGTGCGTGTGACACCAGTCGAACTGGTATTGTCTTTTGCTTTCTTGCAGCTTTTGACGGGTTGGCCTTTGAATCATTTTCTTTCGATAGCTGTCCTGCTGGTCTCGCTTCTTTTCCGGTTCGCTTGTTCAGGCTATCACCAAGCTCCTCTCTGGCTTTTTCGGCAATGGCCTGCAGTTGTTTGACAACCTTGGGATGCTGTTTGGCAACATCCTTTGTCTCATTTGGATCAGTTGAAAGATCAAAGAGTTCCTCACCAATTTTATGCTGGGCATATCTTCCAGGTTTTCCGTCCTGACCTAGCTCCTGCCCTTGCATTGTTCTGTAGCTATGCGGAAAGAAGAGTTTCCAGTCTCCCTTTCGGACTGCTTGAAGCTCATTTTTTTTGTAATAAAAATGATAGGTGTCAGGCGCATCAGCAGCTCGTGTTCCACCACAAAAAAGATCGAGGTGATCATGCCCGTCAATCTTTTTCCCACGCAGGATGCAATGACCCTCAGCATCCATTTTCAATGGTTGGCCGGTGAGATGGGCAATTGATGGCAACAGATCTATCGTCATCAGTGATTCATCACTGACTGTCCCTGCCGGGATGACCCCAGGGAGCCGAGCAACGCACGGCACACGCACGCCGCCTTCAAATGTTGTTCCCTTTCCTTCCCGAAAAGAACCGGCTGAGCCAGCATGGTTGCCATAGGAAAGCCATGGACCATTATCGCTGGTAAAAAGTACAAGGGTGTCATCAAGGTGTCCGGTCTCCTCGAGTGCGGTAAGTACCGATCCAACGGAAGCATCAATCTCTGCCACAACATCCCCATAGAGACCACCCGCCGCTTTCCCTTGAAAACTCTTGCTCGCAAAAAGCGGTACATGCGGCATTGAATGCGCTAGATAGAGAAAGAAGGGGCGGCCATCTTTTTGCGTGCCGGCACGTTTAAGAAAATCGACAGCGCGTTGAGCATATCGCTTGGTCAGCGTGGTCTGATCTTCGGGACTGACTTCCTTATCAATGACTTTCTCATTTTCAAATAGCGGCAGAGGTGGATACGTACCCGGCTTTGCACTTGGATGGTACGGCCACATATCGTTGGAATATGGCAATCCAAAATATTCATCAAAGCCATGTCGTGTGGGAAGAAACTGACGATGATGGCCAAGGTGCCACTTGCCGACCATGCCTGTCCGATATCCTCGAGATCGCAACAACTCAGCCAGCGTTGTCTCCTCAGTTGAAAGACCATGTGTCACTTTCGGACTTAATGCGCCATGGATCCCAATACGATTGGGATAGCAACCAGTGAGCAGTGCTGCTCGGGATGCCGAACAAACAGGTTGGGCAACATGAAAGTCAGTGAGTTTGATTCCTTCCCGCGCTAACCTGTCGATGTTTGGTGTTGGAGCATACGTTCCTCCAAAACAGGCCGGGTCGGCATAGCCCATGTCATCGGTAAAGATGATCACAACATTGGGTGGAGACGAGTGGGGTTTCCCTGTCTGCGCATTCTTCGTCTTACCAGTTTGACTCACTGCCTGTTTTTTTGGAGCTGGTTTTTTGGCAGCTGGTTTTTTTACAACTGGCTTTTTCTTTTTCGGCTTTCCCTGAGGTTTATTCTTGCCGTCCAGATCGGCAAGTCGTTGGTTTTGCGTCGCAATCTCATTCCAATCATTCTCAAGCTGTTTGACCTGCTCTGGATGCGCTGATGCGACGTTGTTTTGTTCGGTTCGATCTGACGACAGATCATAGAGTTCCCACGGCTCATCTCTCGCAGCAACAAGCTTCCAGTTGTTCTGTCGAACTGCCCGATGTCCATCGTGGCACCACCACAGTGTTTCATGCGGTGGTGGAGCGGTAGGGTCTGTAAGACATTTCACAAAGCTTCGACCCTGCAGCGGCGGTTCAGTCTCACTGGAATGCTCTTTTGGTTGTTCGACACCTGCCAGCTCAAGCACTGTTGGAGCGATATCAATGACATGGACTGGCTGTTCGCGTAGTGCGCTCTTTGATGGAATTCCATCTGGCCAATGCACAATCCAGCTGGTCGAAATACCTCCTTCATGAACCCAGGTCTTATGGCGACGGAAGGGAGTATTGGCACAGCTAGACCAACCCGGTCCAAGGCAGAGATAGGTGCCTGCAGAACCGGCTGGGAGTTGTCGGTCATGCCCTTTCCCACGAACCATAATCTCAGCTGACCCACCATTATCACTCAGGCAGAAAATCAGTGTGTTGTCGAGCGCATCCATTGCCTCGAGCTGTTCAATGACTTTGCCAACTGCCTGATCCATTGCATCAATCATGGCAGCATGGATTGCCATTTTCGTCGCTTGAAACTCTTGCTGTTCCGGCGTCAGACTCTGCCACGGGTGTGGGCGNTTGANTTCNCCTGGGCCAAGTTTTTCAAGTGCATCTGGAAAGTCATATGGAGGACCGAGGTCTTCTTCCATCGCCGCAAGTGGCGCATTAATTATGCCACTTTGGACAAGCCTCCAATATCGATCTTGCTGCACGATATTCCANCCNGCCTGATACCGAGCCTTATATTTTTCAATAATGTCTTGTGGTGCATGCAAAGGAAAGTGTGGTGACGTAAACGCAACATAGCTGAAAAATGGTTTATCTCCGTGCTTTTCTGCATGTTCACGAAGACACGCTGCTGCATGCTCNCCAACTGCTGTGGTCACATAGAATTGATCTGTTTCTTCGACAGGCTTCCCATCGACAGTGATACCAGCAGGATCAAAAAAATCNTTCTGACCACCCTCGATGCGCAGAGAGTGTGCAAAGCCCTGCTCAAGGGGTTCACCATCAACATGCCACTTNCCACTGTGATAGGAACGGTACCCAGCCGCTTCAAGACGCTCTGGTAATAAGCGAGCCCAGTCTGGTCGACCACCACGATTCCCTCCAGGAACTCCTGGCATTTTATCTCGACGAATCGATTGTGCGTAATAGCCGGTGAGCAGTGCACCACGGGTCGGCCAACACCGAGCAGTGTTATAGCCTTGCGTAAACCGCAGCCCACCATAAGCAAGCCGATTAAAATTCGGTGTTTCTATTTCACTTCCGTAACACCCAAGGTCCGAGAACCCCATATCATCGGCCAGTATTACGACCACATTTGGCGGGGCCGCCCATATTCGTTGTGACATACCTGCCACGATCAAACATGTCGCTGCTAGACACGCAATTGATTGATAAAGCCGCTTCATGGTATCTCCAGAATGTAAAAACAGGGCAGCATGAATCCAGAAAAGACCGCCCACTGCTTGATATGAAAAACAGATCAATCCTGTTGGATATCTTCAACAAATTTCTTCAGAGATGCTGTCAGTTGTGCACCNTTGAGTGCCCGCAACGCNACAACTTGTGGTCTCATTTCAGCAGCCCATGATGGGTCCGCTGCTATCTTCGCATCCACCTGTGCCCGAAGTGCATCGTGTTCCATGCCCTCTAATTCTCCAGCCGCAGCAACAGCACTGCGCAGATATTCCGCCGCTTGAATAGACGGATTAGCCTTACTTGGTGCATCAAACCTTCCGAGCGCCCACGCAGTTCCCTCGGTCAGGTGCTTCTGAAAGGCAGCATCGCTCCACGTCTCATTGTTATGCCCGAGGTTTGTATAAAAGACGCGACCTCGACCATAGTCACGAACCCATGAGACCGGTACATGCCAAGGATTTTTTGGCGTACTGGCTGCCATATCGATCGAGAGCAACACGCGAACATTGTCAGGGTTATATCGTGGACCATANTGATAAATTTCATCCTTCCAGCGGAATCGTTCTGGAAACATTTTCACAACTGGGTGCGTCGGGTCATGATTGACGAAGCCATGCTCACCCCTGGCTGTCCACGGATGNCCAGCAAAATGNCCGCCTATCATCTCGACATAGGCATCTGAACTTTTCAATGTGTCGCTCGCTGCATGAACACCGATGAAGGCATGGCCTTCTTGAATCCATTGAAGAAAGNCTCCGAGATCAGGAATTGGTAACTCACCGGTTGTGCTGACAAACACAACCCCATCAAATTGGGCGAGTGATTCAGGCGAAAACGCAACGGCAAACTTTTGTTTCAACGTCTCTTGCCATGGCTGATCAGCTTTTTGAAAAGCCCGTTGTTTGTCTTTGTATTCCGCCTCAATCTGCGCCCACCTTTCGTCGGTAACATTTTTCCCNCGTCGAGGTCNCTTGGGTTGGGGTGTTCNATTTGGAGGCATGCGGAGGAAATCAACATGGAAAAGTCCNGTTTCACGGCCAAGTTTTTCCAATATCGGCTCAGCCGTTTCAATCGAGCCGTGACGGAATCCCTTTGTGACTGTCACAACAAGAAGTCGTGCTGGCTCACCCTGCTCGGCAGCCCCTGCATCGTGCACACCAAAGAAAATCAACCAACCCAATAAAAGACATTTCAAGTATGTACTGTTCATCGTTAAAAATTTTTCCTAAGCATTTTGAAACACAGAAACTTACTTGGACTGAATACACCACAGTGAATCATGTGTTCGGAGAAATATGTCACCGTCTAAACAAACAGGGGTAGCAACCGTCATTTCATCAAGGATGCCTTCACCGAGAACAGTGAGTGATTCACCTTTTTCNCCGGGCCAGGCAAGACACCACGAATGACCATCTTCACGAGTAAGAAGGACATGGTCATCAACAATGATTGGTGANGANCTGAATTTGTTCCGATTCTTTGGGAGGTTATCTTCCCAGATAGTTTCACCTGTTTTTAAATCGAGGCACGACATCAGTCCCTTATCACCACAGATCATCAGCCGACCATCGCGAATAGCTGGTGTTGGTACATCCGCACCCAACGGCTCACGTTTCCAAACAATATGACTTGCCGTCACATCTCCTGCTCCACCGCGCCGTATGGCAGTCACGGTATTTCCGCGTGCGTACGGAGCGATCACAAATTCACCAGAGACAACCGGTGATGCAATAGAACGAAAGAACGTATTGGCCTCAGGATTGAGACCACCAACTCGCCAGATTTCTCGGCCATCCGCGGCGTCATGAGCAGTCACATGGTCTGCACCAAGCACGATGAGCATCTCGGCTGGCTCATTCCAGTCTGTATTCCCAGCAACAACAACGGGTGTTGAATAGCTTTGTGCTGCCTCCTCTGGAGCATCGAGTATTCGATCGTGTTTCCAAAGGACATCGCCTGTTAGCCGATCGAATGCAACGAGGTAACTAGGGCCTGTCTGCATGACTGCGACAACAACCGCTTTTTGTGTCAGTACCGGGGACGTTCCAAGATCCCACCATAATGTGTCTTCACCAAACTGTTCCTGAAGATTTGTCTTCCACACAACGGCACCGTCGGTGAGCGACAAGCACGCCAGTTCACCGCTCTTAAAGTACACCCAGGCATGCTTACCATCTGTGACCGGCGAGGAATTACACCCCGTCGCTTTCTTATGTTTACCGGGTCGTATATCACCAAGTTGCTGTCGCCAACATTCTTGACCTGCTCGATCGACACACAGAATTCCATCATGACCTTCGATATCACAGGTCAGCACAATTTGGTCTCCCCATACTGCCGGTGTACTTGCACCAAGACCAGGAAGCTGGACTCGCCACTTAATATTGTCTTCCTGACTCCAGGACGTTGCGTACCCGGTACCTGATGAAACACCATCGAGTGTGGGTCCTCGCCAATTCGGCCAGACAGAAAGATCTGATGATTTTCGTCGTGCTTTTACTGGAAGCACTCGAATTTTTTTAGGTGCCGTTGCTACCGGTTCAACAGCTACTGATGCCGATTGTGGTTGCCACCACTCATTGAGGTCGTGCTGAAGGTGCTTGACAACATCGGGGTGTGCAGCTGCAACATTTTTTTCTTCGTCAGGGTCTACGGCTACATCGAAGAGTTGAACCTCACCTTTTTCAAAAGCCTCCCTGGATATTGCGTCTATGTTGGTTTCACCTTTTGGTAAGGAGTGGCTACCAGGTGCACCGTACGTTGCAGGTTCAATAAGTTTCCAGATTTCTCCGTTCGGAACATCTTTGACTGTCCACCTCCAGAGGAGGTTTCTTCCCGGCTTTTCAATGTCAGCGAGTGTATGGACATAGCAGGCACCAAAGAGCTGTTTTCTGGCTCGAACAGCTTCTTGATCNAGNAGATTGATTCCCGGNAGATCCTTTGGTGCTGAAATCTGACAAGATGCCAGTACGGTCGGAACAAGATCGAGGGAACTGGCAAGTGAGTCGCTTGTGCCCGGCTGTATCGTCCCAGGCTGTCGAAGCATGATCGGTGTTCTCAATCCACCGTCGTACGGTGATCGCTTCGATTTCCCCGCATACCTTCCATTCTCAGGATTCGTTATCCAGCCGTTGTCACACACGTACAGGACAAGTGTATTTTCTGACAAGCCTTTGGTGTCCAAGTGATCAATNAGATTACCTACAGTCGTATCAAACCGTTCNACATTCCCCCAGTACTTTGCAATGTGAATGCTGTCGGCTTTCGATTCATAGTGCTCGACAAAAGACTTCTCTGGATCATGTGGTGAGTGTGGCAGCATTGGTGCATACCAGACGAAAAACGGTTGTTCGGCATCACTGCAACGATCAATGAAGTCGAAGACCGGCTGCATGGTTTTTCTTCCAATCGCCAGGCCTTGGTCACCGTGACGTGATCCCTCTGTCATCCCCTCGTCAAAACCGCCTCGAGAAAAATGACCCTGCCACCATTTCCCTGTCTGAAGGCTTCGATAGCCATGCTCTCCAAGAAGTTTTGGAAGTGTTGGCCACTTGGAAAACCTTTCGGTCATCTCTTCTCGCCCTGCTTCAAAAAGCTTTTGACCTTCAGGNGAACGACGGTGAATACCGTGGGTCGGAGGATCATTCCCCACAATCAGATGCTCATGTGGATAACGACCAGTGATTAGTGATGCGAGACTTGGGCAGCAAAGACTGGTAGGAACATAGCCTCGAGAAAAGACAAGACTCTCAGACGCAAGCCGGTCGAGCGCTGGGGTCTGAAGATGTTCGTGACCCATAAATCCATAATCACGCCAGTGCTGATCATCAGAAAGAATNAGAACCACATTCGGCGGTGCAGATTCTGCTCGTGCAGCAAAAGCTGCNGAGAGAAGGAAAAGTCCNTAAAAAAAGACGGACCTGCATAGCNAGATACGCTTCAACCAAGATGTTGATTCGTTGCGCATGTGATTCATCATGTTCGTAGACACCCCATAAAAATGATTACGAATAAATTTCTGTAAGCACCCTCTGACATCATCCTTTATAACGTAAAGAAATGTCATTGCATCCGGTGTCACTCAGAAGCACCGTGTGCCTGCTTTCATGTTCCCCAATCCGTTTTATTACATCTCCAAAAAAGAAGGCTGCTGCCCATGTTGCCCTGTACGAGAATNGTTCTTGTGTTTCTTCTTGGAATAAGTTGCTCCGTTTCATTCTGCTACGGAGATGACACTGTTGTTCCTCAGAATCTTGACCCCACACCGTTCGGTGAAGACTTTCCATCACTCGATGGATGGGCAACCGGCCAGTGGTGGACAAAGCCTTCTGCACGAGGTGACGAACCAGCACAACCATCTGACGGGAAAAAAAAGAAACGACGACGTCCACCTGTTCCATTTCAGATTGACGCTCCTCGTGATGAAGTCATTGCATTTGCGATCTACACAGTGACAGTCCCACCAGGCAACCCAACTGACTCCATACTCAAACTTTCAGCCCAACTCTTTCCACTCAAACCAGGTGAATCGAATCAGGTTCGACTTGAAGTCGATCGCGGAAACGGCTGGAAAGAAATCGGCAAGGCAACNGTCAACTATCCTGGTTGGGATGCTTCGTTCCGTGTTCCCAAGTGGGATGCAACCAAGTCCNTACCCTATCGTGTTCGGCATGGAGAACGAGCCGAGTTCACCGGGATGATTCGTCCCGACCCTGCCAAGAAAAGTGAAATCAGTGTGGCAGTGATGTCGTGTAATTCATCACGCACACCAGGTCAGCGAGAAGCTTTAATCAATGGTCTCAAGAAAGCTGATCCAGATCTTCTCTTCTTTGCNGGTGATCAAACCTATCGCCATACTGAACACACGATCGGNTGGCTTGAGTTTGGCCTNCAGTTTCGCGACATCATTCGTGATCGTCCCGCAGTGACCATNCCTGATGACCATGACGTCGGCCAAGGTAACCTCTGGGGCGCTGGAGGTGGTAAGGCAAGTACCGCCGCTGGAGATACAGGTGGCTACTTCTATCCCACGTCCTACGTCAACATGGTGCAACGGCAACAGACGTCCCATCTTCCGGACCCTGTCGATCCGGCGCCAGTAAAAGGTGATATCGGTGTGTACTTCACTCGACTNATTGTTGGTGGGGTCGACTTTGCAATTCTAGAAGACCGCAAGTTTAAAACCGGACCCAATGGNACCATTCCAAAAATGGGTCCTCGGCCTGATCACATTAACGATCCATCCTATGATCGAAGTGCCATTGATCTTCCAGAACTCAAATTGCTGGGTGATCGACAGCTGGCTTTCTTGGAGACATGGGCTCATGACTGGAAGGGTGTTCGATCCAAAGCAGCTCTTTCTCAGACAGCATTTTGCGGCGCTGTTCATCTTCATGGGAATCCAGATAACCGGCTCCTTGCTGATCTTGACTGCAACGGCTGGCCACAGAAAGGTCGCAACAAGGCCTTGCGTCTTTTGAAAGAGGCTGGGGCAGTCCACCTCTGTGGCGATCAACATCTTGCTGTTGTTGTNCAGCATGGTATTGATGAATTCCGTGATGGTCCATGGGCTTTTACATCACCGGCGCTCGTGAACACTATCTATGGACGCTGGTGGCATCCTGAGGATNAACAGGCTGGTGCACGTCCAATACCTGGAAGTCCACTGCCCTGGACTGGAGACTACGAAGATGGCCTCGGGAATAAAATCACCATGGCCGCGTATGCCAATCCAGAAGATCGAAATGATGAAAAGAAACGCGCTGATGGCTATGGGATCACCCGTTTTGAATTTGATAAACAGGANATTGTCTTTCAGTGCTTTCCTCGCTTTACAACACCCGGAGCTGATGGCAAACCGAAACAGTTTCCAGGATGGCCCGTGACAGTACCACTNGAAGGTCCACCGAAAGACTAAAAGGAAATACGATGAGTCAATCGAAGCACTATCTGAAGTTCTATCTATGGATCTTTTGTATTGCCTTCAATTTTTTGGGGATCTCCATGTACGCTGCAGACACTGACTCCCCAGCATCGCAAAGCAAACCATGGTTTGTCTCTGAAGCAAATCTTCCAGAAGGATTTCCAGCTGCCGGGCCAGTTGATGAAGTGATTGTCAAAACATATCCGCAGCATCGTCTGGCCCGTGTGCAGTCAGACTCTGGTACTGACGGTATGTTCTGGAAACTCTTCAATCACATCAAACGAAATGACATCAAAATGACGGCACCTGTTGAAATGTCATGGACACCAAAGGCTGCTGCCAATCCGGATGGAACACCTGACGGAAATCCAAACGCCATGGCATTTCTTTATGGTTCAAGTCAACTCGGCACAGCCGGTGCTGATNCAGAAGATGCCAGTGTAGTCGTCGAAGACATTCCGGCAGAAACNGTNGTTTCAATTGGCCTTCGTGGCAGTTACGGCAAAAAGACATTTCTTCGTGGGTATGAAAAACTCAACGCATGGCTTGCCAATCATCCTGAATGGAAAGTTGCCGGCGGGCCACGCACACTTGGTTACAACAGTCCGATGGTTCCGAGCTTCATGAAGTTTTCTGAAGTGCAGATACCAGTCGTTGCGGTAGAACAGCCACANTAACCAATCCTGGAAAGAGTTGTGATAATGAAAAGCAGATTCTGTGCGCACCAGGTGTGTTGGTTTTGGTGTGTTGTGGCTTTGACACAGGTACCTGCCTGGGCACAGCAACCACCGTTTGATGTGTATCCTCCGGCTGAACCACCCTACTANCGTNTTCGGTATGAGGCATCGACAAAGCCAGGTGAGTTAATCTTTCCGGTCAATTACACCATCTGGATNCCCCCTGAGGTTGAAACGCTCAGAGGAATTGTCGTCCATCAACATGGGTGTGGTGAAGGCTCCTGTTCNTCTGGTCTCTCTGGAGCCTACGACCTTCATTGGCAGGCATTGGCNCGGAAGCATAACTGTGCACTTTTTGCACCGGCATATGANCAGCCACAAAAAGCTGACTGCCAGATGTGGTGTGATCCACGGAACGGATCAGCAAAAGCATTTCAGCGAGGTCTTGAAGATCTCGGTGATCTTTCTGGCCATCCGGAACTCGGTCACTTGCCGTGGGCACTCTGGGGTCACAGTGGTGGTGGTCACTGGGCCGGTGGAATGACGCTGCTCTTTCCTGAACGAACAATTGCTTCGTGGTTGCGTTCTGGAGTTCCACTTTTAGAAGAAAATCCCAAACGTCCACAAATCAAACCGCATGATCTTCCTGAAACAGCGCTTGCTGTTCCAATCATGTGTAATCCCGGAACACAAGAAGGTGTGACGGTGACCACAGGAAAATTCAAAGGCACATGGCCGGCAAACCTCGCCTTTATTGAGGCTGTTCGGAAACTGGATGGGTTACTGGGTGTTGCGGTTGATCCATTGACGAGTCACGAGTGTGGCAATCAGCGCTACATGGCAATTCCATGGCTCGATGCCTGCCTTCGCGCACGGCTTCCTGAGGAAACCGGAAAGCCTCTCAAGCCCATGCCACGTTCAGACGCGTGGCTCGCAGAGATTGCTGGTTTCAAAGCGTGGCCAGTTCATAAGGCACCAAACTCAGAAACTCTTGCCTGGCTACCGAATGAAACGATTGCCAAAAAGTGGATGCAGTATGTCAAGGACACAGCTGTTGCTGATACCACACCGCCACCATCTCCGACGAACGTGCATCGAGAAGGCAATCGTATTATCTGGAATTGTAAGGCTGACCTGGAAAGCGGCCTTTCACACTTCATTGTGAAACGTACAGGAAAACGAATCACAACTGTTCCAGAGAAACCAGAAAATAAATTTGGTCGGCCTCTGTTTCAAAAACTGTTGTATAGCGACACACCAACACAACCACTTACGAAAATGGAATTCATGATTCCAAAAGGGGCACCGCTGTCTGGATATCAGATCATTGCGGTAAATACCGTTGGCCTTGAATCACAGCCAGCGCGGATACAACCACGGCCGTAGGCCTGCACTGCAAAGGCCTTTACCAGCGGGCCTCAAGGCCAAGATTCACGCCGTGCAGGAAGACTCCACCACCGCCAACAAGTGTTGTCCCGCTTGTTGCCGTATTGGTGAAATCCCATTGATCTGGTGCAAGTGCTACACCAGAAAGCCAGATCATGTTGTAGCCAAGACGTAACCACCACATGTCACTGAGCCGGCGTGACACCGTGTAATTTAAATCACCAAGAAAGCCGACCCCTGCATCAGTGAGTCGTCGCGCTGGCCGGATGATCGTTGTTGGTGCAAGCGATGAAGAAATTGGATCGGCATTGGAACTCAGCAGTGTGCCCGCCAACATCGCCTTGGCCCAGCCCTCAACCGCCCAGTTTCTCCACTGTCGTCTTCCACGAAAGCCAACCTGCGGTCCCAGCATCTGTGAACTCGTGCGCACAGAATACGATGTGAACACATCATTTGTGACACGGCAGCAGAGCACGTTGAGATCCGCCTGCTCTTCGAGACCAGCCCAGCGGAAACCAAATAACCAGTTGCTACAGTGGCAGACCGGTTTATTACCCAGGTGCGACCAAAGAAACGAATCACTACTACATTCGGGGCAACACCGATACGTAAAGATGTTGGCTTCTACCGTATTCAAACTCGAGGCATAGGTTGGTCGTACCTCGTCAGCACTTGTCCAGCC
>NZNR01000019.1 GCA_002694955.1 Planctomycetaceae bacterium | reverse complement strand
TGCTCTCGATGCACTGAATTCTCTAGGAGTCGTACCCCCATGCATTCTTTCGATTGCCAAAAGGGAAGAGGAAATTTTCTTGCCAGGAAAATCAGAGCCATTGCGTCTTTCACGAGATGCGTATTCGTTGCGTCTGTTGGAGTATGTGCGAGATGAAGCTCATCGGTTTGCCCAGCACTACCACCATCTGCTTCGAGGGAAACGCACTCTTGCCGATGACAACTGATGAGTCCGGCAGGTGTCGGAAGAACTAATGCTGGTTGTTATGGTTTACCAACAAAACAGATTATTCACCCTGAAGCCAGGAGCGGGCAGCGTCGATTTCACTTTGATCAAAGTAAGCAATTTTTGCAGTCGTAAATGGCTTGCAAAACCAAGCCATACCCTGCTCCCACTTCTTTTCACCCACCATAGCAAGTCGCTCGATTTCTCCGAAGTGTTTCATATCAAATTTGATATCTTNCCACAGTGCACCGATGTCCCANCCAGAAAAGTCATGCATNGAAAANAGNATCTTCACTTTCCCTTGCTTCATTGCTGACTCGATGACTGGAACAAATTCGTCATAGTCCGCCCGGGTTAGTTTTCCGGTTGTAGCCACTTCGATGATTCGGTCGTTGTGCCGATTCGTCACTTGAACAGCCATTCGATTNCCNCTCTTTTTGGTGGTGCTAGTGCTTTTGGTAAATCACCAGCCTTATTTGACTGGAAATCTAATCATTTTGATGCCCCAAACTGGTGCGTAATAGACTTTGGAGAGCTAACATTGTTGCAGGTATAAGCAACAATTGACGAGTATACGTAAACTATTGGTTTGGGACTACTTTACAGAGGGAGAGAACCCGTGAACCGTCATGACGACTCGCATAAGGTAAGNGATCCTTGTGATTTTCTTCGTCAACGAAACACAAGAAACCGCAGAGAGTTCATGCAAGTTGGCTCCTTGGCTGGTTTTGGTCTTTCATTGGGATCATTCCTGAGCATGCGAGCTGCCCAAGCCGATGCAAAGCAGTTCGAGCANTTCGAAGGAACAGCCAAAAGTGTAATTCATATATGGCTCCCNGGCGGATGGTCACAGCAGGAGACATTCGACCCCAAACCACTATCTCCTCTCGAATACAGGGGTGAGATGGGGACCGTTGAGACAGCGTTGCCNGGTGTCCGCTTCAATCAACATCTCAAAAACACAGCAAAGATNGCAGATAAAATCACAGTTATCCGGTCAATGACTCATGGTGAGGCTGCTCACGAGCGAGGGACTCACAATATGTTTACCGGGTATCGGCCAAGCCCAGCAGTCACCTATCCAAGTTTCGGTAGTGTGGTATCNCACGAACTCGGNCCACGAGCAAATCTTCCGCCGTATGTCTGCTTGCCAAAACTACCGGCACCAGATGCAGAGGCTGGCTACCTTGGAAGTGCGTATGGTCCTTTTACTCTCGGTTCAGATCCAGCAAGCAACAACTTTACAGTCCGAGACCTTTCACTACCTGGTGGCGTTGACACAAAGCGATTCGAATCTCGTCGCCATCTTAGAAATGTTGTAGGAAGACACTTCAATCGTCTTGAGGGCTCAGACAACATTATGGCGATGGACAGCTTCTATCAACGAGCGTACGACCTCGTGAGTTCGTCGAAAGCGCAAGCAGCGTTTGATATCAACGCTGAGCCTAAAGACTTGCGTGATANATATGGTCGTAACCAGGCNGGGCAAAGAATGCTTCTCGCCCGACGACTTGTGGAAGCCGGCGTTCGCTTTGTCACAATGTCCTATGGCAGTTGGGATATGCATCAGAAAGTGAAGCAAGGCATCGATCGCACGCTTCCTGCCTTTGACCAAGCCTTCTCTGCCTTAGTTGGTGATCTCGAACAGCGTGGGTTGCTTGAGTCGACACTTGTTATGGTGTCGAGTGAGTTTGGTCGTACTCCAAAAATAAACAAGGATTCTGGCCGTGACCATTGGCCTAAAGTTTTCAGTACAGTTCTGGCTGGTGGTGGGGTTAAGAAGGGCCTGATTCATGGTGCTTCTGATTCGATAGCAGCAGAGCCATTTGATAGCCCGGTTACGATCGAGGATCTTGCAACAACTGTCTACCATTGTCTTGGCATTGTTGCAGAAAAGGAGCTGATGGCTCCGGGAGCACGTCCCGTCGAGATCGTTGATGGTGGGAAGGTGCGGCACGAGTTGCTCGTCTGAATTCACGATTCTTTTGTAGTGAGTAAGGTCCCCCAACAGGTTTCTCGGAAGGAAGAAATTTTTCTTATGGAACTAAAACGACGCTACCTCTCTCGAAATGTACTAGGTGTTGCACTCCTTCTCTGCGGTTCCTTGCATCTTGCTCCTCTGTGCCTTGCTGCTCCAACGATCGGTCCGGTTTCACCTGCTGGTGCTACTCGTGGTAGCGAAGTTGAAGTAATGGTATCTGGTACAAATTTCCATGAAGTACAAGAAATATTTTTTGAAGATGGAATTATTCAGCAAAAAAAGATTGAAGCAGTCAACGACAAACAGTTGAAGGCAACGCTTTTCGTTCCAGAGGACGCACCGTTTGGTAATCACCGTTTTCGTGTCCGTACCAAAAAAGGTCTTTCATTGCTTCGCACGTTTCGAGTCGGGCCTTTTCCGCAAGTGGCTGAAACAGAGACAAATACATCGAATCCAAAAGTAGTAAACAATACACCTGATACAGCACAGGAAATTCAAGTTCCTGAGACTGGTGGGTTAACCATTGCTGGTGTCGTCCGACAAGAAGATGTTGACTGCTACCGAATCTCGCTTGAAAAAGGTCAGCGGTTGTCTGTTGCAGTTGATGCTGTGCGACTGAATTACACGCCTTTTGATCCATATATTGATGTGATTAATGAGGCAGGTTTTGTGGTTTCAGCCAGTGATGACCATCCCCTGATGGAGCAGGATGCGATTTTGGCGGTCAATGCGCCAGAATCAGGAGACTACTTTGTGAGAGTCCGAGAGAGTGCGTACGGTGGTAATGCTGCGTGCAGCTACCTGCTTCATTTAGGTCGATTTCCAACGCCGTCGGTTGCGCTTCCCCCTGGGGGCAACCCTGAGTCGGAAGTGCTTGTAAAGTGGCTGGGAGATCCGGCGGGAGATTTTGAGTCAAAGATTAAAATTCCAAAAGAATTTCCTCGAGCATCGTCGGAGATAAACAAACTTCTGGCGGTTCATCCACAACGAGACGGTGTCATCTCAGCAGAGGCAGTCCCATTTAGAGTGACCAGCCTGCCCGTGAGTAAAGAGTCAGATGCAAATGATTCACCGGATGTTCAGATGCGTGTGCCAGCCCCCGCTGCAATTTGGGGCTTACTCGAAAAAGAGAACGATACAGACTGGATCAGGATTGAAGCGCCGAAGGGTTCAAAGTGGTCGGTTAAAGGATATGGGAGACGTCTAGGTTCACCGATTGATTTAACACTGAATGCATATCGGGATAATGAAAAGCACACTCGAATAACCGGCAATGATGACTCAGGTGGTGGCCCCGACAGCTTAATGAATGTAACAACACCGGAAGAGGGTAGTTTTCTCGTTCGAGTGAGTGATCATCAGAAGCGTGGAGGAGATACTTTCGTTTGGTGGATCGAAGTTGAACCGATTGTGTCTCTTGTGAAACTTTCAGTCCCCCCTTCTCAAACAAAGTCCCAGAATGATTTGTTTCCTCAAGTTCCACGCGGGAATCGCACGGCCGTAATCCTAAACGCCTTCCGAAATAACTTCAGTGGAGAACTAAAGCTGCTTTCTGAGAACCTCCCAAACGGTGTTACGGCTACATGCCCAAACTTTCAAAACGGTGCACCAGGAAGTTTTGTTGTATTTGAAGCAGCAGACGATGCACCGCTTTCCGCAGCGATGGCCGGGTATAGAGCTGTAGATGCGGCTGATCAAACGAAGGTGCTTGGGGGTCTTGAGCAGGGCACCGAAATGATTCATGGCAATCCAAATCGCACCCCATGGCGATATAGTCGAAGTACAGAGATGCCCGTGGCAGTTGTTGAAAAAGTCCCGGTTTCTCTGGAACTCATTCAGCCTGCCGTGCCGCTTGTAAAAAATGGAAAAGCAGATCTTCTTGTTCGCATCCATAAAGATAAAGGGTTCAAAGGAAAGGTTCGATTGTTCTTTCCCTTCAAGCCGCCCGGAATCGGAGCAGCTTCAGGCGTTGATGTGCCTGCTGATAAAACTGAAGTTGTGTATCCAATNAACGCAAGTGANAAGGCTCCGCTTCAAGAATGGGACGTTGTCGTATCAGCAATTGTTACGCTTGAGGGGGAAGACGCAAAAGGTCGTCCGTCCATACGCATATCTTCTCAACCTGTAAAAATAACGGTGGCTGAGCCGTTTATTCAAGTGGCATTAGACAAGGGGATGACAGAGCAAGGACAGAATACGACCTTTACCGGTACGGTAACAGTGCCGACAGCNTTTANAGGTGAAGCGAAGGCGGTGCTGCTAGGACTTCCTGCGAAAACGACGGCAGAGCCTCTTGTCATTACTTCAGAGAGTAAAGAGATTGAGTTTCCAGTCACCGTTGCAGCCGATGCACCAGCTGGTCGACATGCAAATATTGTCTGCGAAGTACATGTTCCGCAAGATGGGCACCAGATTGTCCACCGTATGGCTGCAACTGAATTTCGAATCGATAAGCCACTTCCAGCGAAGGTGTCAGCTGCTCCAAAGCCAGAGCCACCAAAGCCGGAACAACAGAAGAAAAAAATTTCACGTCGTGAGCAACTGCGCATTCAGGCACGTTCAGTTTCGCAGTCTGTCCCGGTCAAGGAATCAAAAGGAGTTGCTCAGTGATAGGAGGAGGTGCAATAGCTGTAGGATTGATGAGACATCGAATTTTTTGGACAGGAATAGTTTCAGTCCTTGTTTTCAATTCCGCAGCGCTGTTACACGCTCAGGAAAAAACAGTAAAAAAAATAAATGTTTTCCCACCTGCAGTTCAGCTCGATTCAGCACGAGATTTCCAGACCATTATTGTTCAGGCAATTCGTGAAGATAGCGTGACCGAAGATGTAACCGCTTCTGCCAAGATGGTGTTCCAGGATCCAGAATGTGTTGTCCTTGAGCGGATTGATGGTGATGACGCGACATCGATACGACTTTCTCCCAAGCAGGATGGTAACACGGTGCTGGTGGTTACGTATGAGGGACACCAGGTCGAACTTCCGGTGAGTGTTCGGTCGGCGAAAGAGAAGCCCTCACTTTCTTTTCGCTTGGATGTGATGCCTGTTTTTGCACGTGCTGGGTGCAATATGGGAAGTTGTCACGGGGCAGCTCGGGGGAAGGATGGCTTCCGGCTCTCTTTATTCGGTTTCGACCCGACTGGTGATTACCATCGGTTAACGCGAGAAATGCCTGGTCGCCGGATTAATCTTGCAAATCCAGAAGGGAGCCTGTTGGTTCAGAAAGCGGTGGGCGCAGTTCCGCATACAGGTGGGAAGCGTTTCGAGAAAGATAGTGAACTTGCAGATCGTCTTGTTCGCTGGATTGCAGCAGGAGCAAAAGACGATCCAAATGCTGGTAAGGATGCTCCGAAGTTACAAGCGGTTGATCTATATCCACCCACATCGCTTCTTGAAGGCGAACAGGCTACCCAGCAGTTGGTGGCGGTTGCTCGATTCTCAGATGGTACTGATAGGGATGTGACTGACCTTGTATGGTACGGATCAAATAATGATTCGTCTGTCGCCATCACTCCGTCTGGAAATGCTGCAAGTGGCCAGCGAGGAGAGTCATTTGTGATGGCTCGATATGACACGATCACAGTCGGTGTTCCAGTAGTGGTCATTCCAAAAAATCTCACCTTTGAGTATCCCAAATCAGAAGGAAATACATGGGTTGATGATCTTGTTGATGCGAAACTCAAAAGCCTTCGCATTGCACCATCGAATGTGTGCGATGATGAAACATTCCTGCGTCGAGTAACTATTGATCTTGTTGGTCTGCTCCCAACGGAGGAAGAGAGAAACGAGTTTCTTGCTGACAAGTCCCAAGACAAGAGATCGGAGTACGTTGAGAGATTGCTCAGCCGAAAAGAGTTTGTTGACCTTTGGGTTATGAAATGGGCAGAAATCCTGCAGATTCGTTCGATCAACAACATTGTGGATAAGAAAGGCGCTCTGCTATATCACCAATGGCTGGATCGTCGTATAGCCTCGAACCAGCCGCTTAATAAAATGGTTCGAGATTTGATAACGGCTTCAGGTGGAACCTTTGAAAATCCTCCAACTAATTACTATCAGGCTGAGAGAAATACACTGAAGTTAACTGAAAATGTAGCTCAGGCGTTTTTGGGAATGCGGATTCAGTGTGCTCAGTGCCATAACCATCCATTCGACCGTTGGACAATGGATGACTATTATGGATTCGCAGCCTTCTTTGCCCAAATTGGAAGGAAGAGGGCCGACGACCCGCGGGAAACCATTGTCTATAACTCTGGTGGTGGTGGGATGAAGCATCCAGTGACCGGCCAGACGGTAGCACCAAAATACTTGGGAGGGGCAGAGGCAGAAGTTACGAATCGTGATAGGCGAGAGGCTGTTGCAGAGTGGTTGGTGTCACCTGAAAATCCATTTTTTGCAAAACGAATTGCCAACCTTGTGTGGACACATTTTTTTGGCCGAGGCATTGTGCATGAGCCAGATGATTTTCGTGTCAGTAATCCACCGGTGAATGGTCCATTGCTTAATGCTCTGGCGAGTCATCTCGTGAAGTCAGAGTGGGATTTCAGGGAGCTTGTTAGGGAGATCGTAAATTCAAAAACGTATCAGCGAGAGTGTGATACAAACGAAACGAACCTGTTGGATAACTCAAATTTTTCACATTCGGCGGTGCGTCGGATTCGAGCAGAAGTGCTTCTTGATATTCTGGCACAAGTTACTGAAACAAAAAATAAATTCCCAGGTCTTCCAGAAGGTGCTCGCGCGGTTCAGGTGGCTGATGGTCGTACATCAACTTACTTTCTTACCACTTTTGGAAGGGCAACTCGGGAAGAAGTTTGTTCGTGTGCAGTGAGTATGGATCCAAGCCTGTCGCAGGCGCTGCATCTCCTGAATGGAGATGTTGGTAATCAGAGAATTCAGCAGGGAGGCGTCATTGATCGCTGGATAAAAGAAGGGCGCCACGATACCGAGATCATTGATGAACTTTTTGTGCGTTGTTACGGAAGATCTCCTCAGGAGCGAGAGCGAGTGGAAACACTTGCGACTGTTCAGAATGGTTCAGAACGTAAGCAGGCTCTCGAAGATGTTTTCTGGGCACTTTTAAACTCACCGGAATTTATATTCAATCATTAGTTGCGAATGACATGTTTTCGTTTCACGGATAGATGATCTGACAACTTGTATGCAACGAAAAGATATTTCAATCCAATGGAAAAATTTTGGCGGCAGGATATTTACTGTTTAAGCACATGGCGGCTATTGTCTGCTGTACTTTGTGTAATTCTCTTCGTTGTATCACCGGTAACGGTGGATGGTAAGCCGCCAACATATGAAGACGATGTGTTGCCAGTTTTTCGTGAGAAGTGCTGCAGTTGTCACAACGCCGACAGGAAGGCTGGTGGACTCGATCTCACAAGTTACCAGCAAATGATGGCTGGTGGTAATTCTGGTGATGTTGTTGCGGGCGGGGATGCTGACGGATCATACCTGTGGCAGGTCGTNAGTCATGAATCAGAGCCAACGATGCCACCTGATGCCGACCGTATTCCCGATCCCATGTTGAAGGTGATAAAGGAGTGGATCGTAGGNGGAATTATTGAGCGGGATGGGGCAAAGCCTGTTGCCAAAGAGTCCAGCTCTTCACTTGCTCTTGATTCAGGCTCAATTGTGAAGCCTAGTGGTCCACCAGTGTTNCCNCCTCGACTGTCACTCGAGCCTTATTTTCACGGACTGCAGCCAACAACAATTCGGTCAATTGATGCCTCGCCTCATGGTGATCTTGTAGCAGTCGGGAGTAGCCAGCAAGTTCTATTGTTTGATCCCCGAACACGCGAGTGCATTGGTGTGCTTCCTTTTCCCGAAGGTGAGTGCACAAANCTTCGATTTTCTCGNAGTGCGAAACTTCTTCTTGCCGGTGGAGGTGTTGCTGCAAAGAGTGGTCGGATTGTGATCTGGGATGTCGCCACTGCTCAGCGAGTAATGGAACTTGGAGACGAGTATGACGAAGTATTAGCCGCGGACCTCTCAGCCGATCAACGTCTTGTCGCTTTAGGTGGTTCAGCGAAAGTTGTGCGTCTTCTTCAAACATCAAATGGATCCGTAGAGAGTGAAATAACAAAACACACAGATTGGATAACCAGTGTTGCTTTTTCTCCTGACAGCGTCCTGCTCGCAACNGGTGATCGGGCAGGTAATCTTTTTCTATGGGAGTCNTTTGGTGCACGTCACTGGGGAGACCTCAAGGGACAAAAAGCTGGTATCACTGCAATCGACTGGCGAGCTGATGGTATCCTGCTAGCCACAGCATCTGAGGATGGGACGATTCATCTTTGGGAAGCTGATACTGCAAAGAAGTTGAAATCCTGGTCTGCTCATGGCGGTGGAACAACCGACGTAAGGTGGCTTTACGACGGCCGNCTCGTTTCCACTGGTCGCGACCGGAAAGTAAAAGTCTGGAAAGCTGACGGGAGCCTCGAGAAAGAATTAGGAGNCCTTTCCGATATTGGCACAAAAGTGACAGTTACTTCTGGGGACCCNGTTGTGATTGCAGGCGACTGGTCTGGGCAGATTTCAGTTTATGATCTTGCNAAATCAGCACAGTTGGGTCAGCTTAATTCAAATCCAGAGCCATTGTCACAACGCATAGAGCGTGCCAAGCAGGCAGCCGTTGCTGCAAAAAAGAAAGAACAGGAGATACTTCTTGAAAAAGACAAGGCAGCAAAGAATGAAGCAGATCTCATCAACCAGCTCGCCNCAGCCAATAAAAGTCTTGGCAATGCAAGTGCTGAGCAAAAACAGAAGAAGGCTTCAGTAGAGGCATCTGCTGATGGTGTGAAGACATCAGAGTCTCAACTTCTTATTGCAAAAACAAAGGCGAAGAAGGCAAATGAAATAGTCTTATCCCTNGAAAAGACAGTAAACGATACGAACGTAAGTTCGGAAAAAGAGGTCGCTGGTAAAATCCTGAATTCGGCAAAGAAAACATTAGAAGAAACCCAGGCATTGGTCAGACATGCTGAACTGGGGCTTCAGGAATCACAAGAGATACATGCTACTGCAGTAAGTGCACAGAAGGCTGCAGAAAAGAAACTTGCTGACTCCAATACACAAGTTAAGCAGCTCAATGAGCAGGTGGAGAACGCGGCTGCCCAACGAAAAACGCTTTCAGAAAAGCACANCNATCTCGTTGAGGAATTCAGGGCATGCGAGCANCGCCGTAAAAAGTGGGAAGACGAACTCACTTTCGCGCAAAACGCCAGCCGGGATACGGAGTGAACCCTTGCGAGCGTTCTTTTGACGTATATGCGGTACGTGCACTGTTACGACACGTTTACTTGTGCGAACAATTAAAACGTTATGCTCAATTCTGGGGGCTATGCTCAGGCATTTCAGCTTTGGGCAATTTGAGACTGTCTTGCTAGCAGATCCTTAAATTTTGTGAGTGTTTTTTGTTTGGTTTCGATGACCAAAAAACGAACCAGCCAAGATCTGGAATCCAGGCTGGTTCGTTCAGGCGTCAATGAGGCGGTAGTATCTTAGTTGGTTTGCGATGCCGGCTTTTGCTCAACTGGAACATCGCCACGAAGCACTCCTTTAATAGGAGCTCTTGATGGGTCCTGTTCCATTTTCTTGATGAGAGCAAGTCCAGAAATCATGATTTCCCGATGTGCTATTTCGTGGTCGGTAAGACCTTCATTGGTAGATAGTCGGCTTACATACGCCGAAATCTCGTTTGTTCCAGACTCGAACTCCTTCATGTTTTCTTCGATGATGGTCTCGATCATCTTTCGAAGATTTGGAGCAATTTTGCCAACTGCTGCTTCGAGTTCACCTTCTTTTGCGAGGTCAAGCTTTTTTTCCTTGGCTTGAGCAATGACATCTTGAAATCCTTCGTGGATGACATCATAGGCCTTGTTTTCAATCTCTTGAAATTCTTGGTCAAAGAAACTAGCAAGAAAGGAATCAGCCTGATCAAGTACTTCTGGCAGAGCATCGAGAATCATTTTTTCGCTTCGGTCGACAACCATTGGTGCTTGGGCTTTAAGTGACTCTGTAAGTTTCGCTGGTGCTTGTTGGAGCCGTGGCTCGACCTGGTCAGCAATCAATTGGACAAGGGTAGGCGCCTCAGCTGCCGTTGCGATGGTTGTTGAAAGAAAACGCAGATAGAAAAACACCCCGACAAGAAGGCATGCCATAACAACAACAGTAAGAGTTAGGCGGCTTTTTGCTTTAGCTGCATTTTTTGCAACACGATTTTCCAGAGACTGTAAGCGGTTCTCGATAGTAACTTGATCTGTGTTAGACATTTCTCAAAATCTCCATGATAAAAATTGGGATAATAATAGATGAATGGGTGAAGCTGCGACTTTCAGTTCTATAGCTCATCACTTGTACTGAAAGGTGAATCTGTTTTTAGGACAGACATAGTAGGCGCGACAGTGCGATCAACAATAAGGAGGATGTTGTGCATAAATCGTTGCTGAAGCAATTCTTCATTCATATTCATTGCCGCCTCTACTGGAAGCTCATCAAGCAATTTGCTAATACGTTCGACTTCAACGCTGGTTAAAGCCTGTATTTGCTTCTGGAGTTTTTCGCTCTCAATTGCCATCCCCTCGACGATAGTGTCAGAGAGTTTTTTGACGTTTTCAGGCGTGAGGCTAGGGATCTCAGCTTTGACATCAGCAGCTACTTTATCAGTTACTCTCTGCAGGCTTTGATTTGCTTTTTCCTGCAACATTACAGGTATGCGATTCGACAGTGATTTTGCCTCTTCTGTAATCATCGCCTGAAGCTTAGGTCGAAGCGTCTTAAGGCGTTTCATTGCCAATTCACGATATGTCGGAACGGCATCCATGGCGGCTTTTGTGAACTTGTCTTGTAGAGTCGGGAGGAGTTCATCAGCCTTTGCCTGCAAGGCGGCTTGGAGTGTTTGCTCATTTATTTGTGTTTTTAATGTTTTGAAGAGATTGATACCAAAGA
>NZNR01000018.1 GCA_002694955.1 Planctomycetaceae bacterium | reverse complement strand
CCCCGGCATTATCAACGAAGGTGGTTGTTGTGATTCAAGTGTGGAAGAATTCAACGGGGTGGCTCTTGGGCCGTCTCTCTGTTCCGGTCAATTTTAGAAAACCATCTTGGAAACAGTGCCATTATGAAACGTATTCTTGTCGGACTTGGAACAAGCAGTCACGCTGAGTCCGTAGTGAGCCATGCCATTGAGATTGCTCAAATGCAAGGTGCTGAACTACTCGGTGTAGCGGTAGTAGACCCCTCGCGTCTCGAATGGACAGGGCCGCGACCCATAGGCGTCGGCGTCGAAACGCTTACAGCAGAACTGCGACAGGACAGGATGACAAAAGTTGCTGCTGAAATCGAAAAAGCAAATAAACTGTTTGCAGAAAAATGTTCAGCAGCAAAAGTTCCTCACCAAACCTGTGAACGAACTGGTGATCCATTCGAAATTGTTGCTGATCTAGTTCGTTACCAAGATCTTTGCGTCTTTGGTTTGCATGGGCTTTTCGAGCACGATGTTGTTCCTGAGCCGACGGACAGTCTTGAACGGTTAGTTGCAGCAGGAGTACGTCCAATGCTTGCTGTCTCTGAAACATTTCGGCCCATTCGCCGAGTGCTAGTGGCCTATTCGGGTTCTCTCGAAAGTGCGAAAACATTTAAGCACTTTGTGCAGTCTGGGCTTTATCCAAAGGCGTTGGTACGAGCAGTACATTTTGGTAGTGATGCCAAAGCAGGAGAGCGTCGGCTTGGGGCGGTTGAAAGCTACTTCACGGCTTATGGTAGAGAGATCGAGAAGGAGTTTCTTCAAGGAGATCCTTCGCGGGAACTCGTGCCATATGCACAAAAGTGGGGGGCTGATCTTATAGTTGCCGGTAACTCAGCAAAGAATCTCCTTTTGCGTAAGTTATTTGGTGAGACGGCATTGCAATTACTTCGAGGAAGTCCACTTGCCCTCTATCTCGCGCAGTAACGTCCGTTTTTGCTCGACTTGGGTGGATTGGGCGCAGATGTGTATAAGTTCGGACTTTATTCGCATTTTACAGGTAAATCGGGTGATTGTAATTTGACGCTCGCGTTATTGGAGCTATGAAGGAAATAGGAAATACTGTGAACACAGGTATCGAAGTCTGAGTGTGAGGAGAGAAAATGGTTGAACGAGCACCCGATGCAGCGACTCTTCCAGAAGAGACGGAAGTTATTGTTGTCGGTGGTGGGCCAGCAGGCACAACAGCAGCAACCATTGCAGCTCAGCAGGGGCGCTGTGTCATGCTGTTTGAACGAGACAGGTTTCCGAGATTTCATGTTGGGGAATCATTGATTCCAGAAACATTTTGGACACTGAAGCGCCTTGGTATGGTTGAACGTTTAAGCGGAAGTCAATTTGTTGAGAAACACTCTGTCCAATTTGTAAATGAAAAGGGTTTCCTGTCAGCGCCCTTTTATTTTGTTGATCACCGAGATGATGAAAGCTCACAGACATGGCAGGTCCGCCGTGATGAATTTGACGAGATGATGCTTCGTAACGCGGAGTCACACGGTGTCAAAGTGCATGAAGGAATGAGAGTGCTTGAAGTCTTATTCGATGGAACTCGTGCGACAGGTGTTCGTGTGGCGGATGAGTCTGGGAATATTTCAACGATTGCTTCCAAGGTTGTTGTGGATGCAAGTGGCCAAGCGGCAATGGTTACAAGTAGGCTTGGTTTGCGAGAGTGGGACCCAGTTCTAAAAAAAGCAGCCGTATGGAGTTACTGGAAAGGAGCGGCCCGTGGAACTGGTCGTGACGAGGGTGCTACTCTCGTCATGCAGCTAGACGAAAAGCAGGGTTGGCTCTGGTACATCCCACTGAATGATGATGTGGTCAGTATTGGGGTGGTTGCAGGATATGATTATCTGTTTCAGGATCGAGAGAGCAAAGTTCCGGAAACTGTATATGCAACGGAGTTAAAGCGATGTCCGGGACTGAATGGCCGTCTCGATAATGCTGTCCAGGTGGAGCCTGTTCGTGTAGCAAAGGAATATTCGTATCGAGCACGTGACGTTGCCGGGGACGGGTGGGTCCTTGTTGGCGATGCATTTGGTTTTCTAGATCCGCTCTATTCATCTGGGATATTGTTAGCACTGAAAAGTGGTGAGCTTGCTGGCGATGCAGTTGTCTCGGCACTCGAGAAGAACGACTTATCAGCCGATCGTTTGGGTTGCTGGGGAGAAGATTACGTGCGAGGAATGGACCGAATGCGTCGCCTCGTCTACGAGTTTTATGATGGATTCAACTTCGGAAAGTTCGTCAAGCGTTTTCCTCATCTTCGTGGTCACGTCACAGATCTTCTGATTGGTGATCTATTTAATGAGCGGCTTGATGAAATTGTCGAACCTCTCGAGATCCTTCGAGCTGAACAGGAAACAGCATCTACCTAATTTATTTTATGAGCCTGGTTCATTTTATGGACCTACTGTTTCCGGGCTTCGCGTGGCTGATTTTTCAAGCAACTTGATCCAGGCTCCAATAAATAAACCACTGTCACGGTACGTTCGACCACTTACGAGATTTTTGTCCACCACGCACGGGGCATCAACGAAAATGCCTCCTGCTGATTCAAGCTCGTGTCGGCACTTTGCGACCGTTGCCATGCGCCGTCCCCGTACGCAGTCAGCGTACGCTGGTATTTCAACACCGTGACACACACTGGCCACGGGTTTATGAACAGAGAAAAAGTGCTGTGTGATTCGAATGAGATCATTATCGTAGCGGATGTATTCCGGAGCCCGCCCTCCGCTGAAAAAAATCCCCTCATAATGTTTTGGGTCGATGTCGGCAAATGCAGCGTCTGCTGAGATCTGGTACCCCTCCCACTCTTTGGTGATCGTCCAGCCGGGTCGTACCTCATGCAAAACCATTTGGTGCTGTCTCTTTTCCGGCGCAATGACGTGCGGTTGGAATCCAGCTTCTTCGAGGCGAAAGTATGCGTAGAGGGTCTCTACAGTTTCTGACGCATCGCCAATAACAATTAGAACGTCACCAGTCGTTTTTTTGGTGTCGGAGGCAGTTGGCATAGTTTCTTTCAGTAGTTAATTGTTTGCTGTTTTAAAGACCGTGTTGTGTTGTCTTCAGGCCACTTGCTATGACGACAATCGTTCTTGGAAAGAGCCCATTCTTCTCGATCTTTCCTTCAAGAGTCAGTATTCTTTGTTAGAGGCAGTTTGATAACAACCTTGTAGACGACTCAATAGTACATTTCCATCTTCGGCTGTATGCAGCTAATTGTAAGAGGTCTTGAAATATGCCATGGTATCCTCAGTGTTTCGGTTAAGCATGAAACTGCCTTGGATGACAAAAGCGTGTTTTGTTTCAAAGNCTCGGTAAGAAAGTGTAATACTAGCATGAAGTTATTGTCTTTCTATCGAAGTATCGTCATTTATACGNTGCTGCTTGGGGTGANTAATGCACNAGCCGAAACATTGGATGCGAATTTGAAGACCTTGCAATCAGTTGGCAAGGAAGGGTTGGGTAATTCAGCAGCCACAGNGGCTTGGCAGGAAGTAGCTTCCGTTGACGCCGAATTGATCCCGACAATTCTTTCATCTATTGATGGTGACAATCCGCTGTCGGCAAATTGGATTCGTGCAGCCGTCGATGCAATCGCCAGCCGTCANGAGAAACTGCCATTGAATGATCTGGAGGTATTTNTGGCTGATGTGCGGCATGACCCGAGGNCAAGACGGCTTGCCTGGGAGTTAATTCAGGACCGGGAATCCGAACGTGCGGAGGAAATCATTCGGGGTATGCTCGATGACCCTAGTGTTGAGCTTAGGTATGACGCCGTTGATCGACTGATTCGAGAAGCAGATAGAGAGAAAGGATCTCCTGCTGCAACCGAGTTACTGCGACAAGCACTTGGTGCTGCTAGAGATGTTAATCAGGTCAAGAAGATTACTTCTGATCTACAAGAAATTGGAGATGAAATTGACTTGCAACAGCACTTCGGATTTCTATCCAACTGGTATGTGGTTGGACCTTTTGATAATTCTGGTGGACAGGGTTTCGCCAAAATTTATCCACCCGAGAAAAGTGTGGACATTCAAGCTACGTATGACGGCAAGGATGGGCCAGTTTCATGGCATCAATTTCTTACTGCCGATCCATATGGAATGGTTGATATCAACAAGGCTATTCCAGGTCCTGGCGATGGCCTTAAAGAAGTTGTTGCGTATGCGTTTACAACTATCACATTCCCCACGGAACAGGTCGCTGAAGTGCGGCTAGGTTGCAAAAATGCTTGGAAGATTTGGGTAAACGGAAGCCTGTTGTTTGAGCGTGATGAATATCATAGGGGTATGCGAATCGACCAGTATCGGCTTCCCGTAAAATTGAATAAAGGGAGTAATACATTGCTGGTTAAGTTATGCCAGGATGGTCAAACGAAAGATTGGACAAAGCAATGGCAGTTTCAACTGAGGCTCTGCGACGCCACTGGAACAGCTATTCTTGCAGTTGATCGTCGACCAACACCCCTCCAAAAAGAAGCTGAAGCAACTCATGGGGGATTACACGCACAATGAGCTTTAAAATCTATGAAACGAGCATAGTCTTATCTGCCGTCGGATTCTTCTTTTTATTTGCGAGTGCTGGTGAAGCACGAAGCGAGCAGCCATGGCCTTCATTTCAAGGGCCGTATGGCAGTGGTGCAACTACTGAGAACATTCCACGAGTAGTTAGCAAAGAAAATATTCTCTGGGAGAAAAAACTGCCTGGCCGTGGTCTTTCTACTCCGGTTATTCATAGTAATAAAGTGTTTCTTACGTGTAGCAGCGGTCCAGAACAAAACCGACTAAGAGTGCTGTGTTTCGATGCAACCGACGGTCAGCTTCTTTGGGAGAGGCAGTTTTGGGCAACAGGAAGAACTGTGTGTCATGAGAAAACCAGTGTTGCAGCCCCAACGCCGTGTACTGACGGTAAAAGACTTTATGCAATCTTTTCTTCAAATGATCTTGTGTGTCTCGATTTTGAAGGGAATTTAATCTGGTTGCGTGGCATTACTGCTGATTACCCCAATGTGAGTAACAGCCTAGGGATGTCAAGTTCACTTGTNGTTACAAACGGTGTTGTTGTTGCGCAGGTTGAAAANGATAGTGAGTCATATGCTATCGGAATTGACGCGATGACAGGTATGAACTCATGGAAGATAGGTCGTGAAAAATTAGCTAACTGGACCAGTCCAGTGATCCTTNATCCCGGCGTTGTTGAACTTCAGTCGAAGTCTGGAATTGATGCAATCAATGTGTCAGATGGCCAGGTTCTGTGGCGGTACGACGCCGGTGCGAGCACGATTCCTTCTTGTTGCCGCATGGGGAACATACTTTTTGTGCCGTCAAAGGGCTTAACAGCACTGGCGTATGACCCAAAGGGTCAAAAACAGCCTAANCAACTTTGGCAAAGTAGTCGGCTTTCTCCAGGAACACCTAGCCCTGTCGTCAATGGAGAGACTGTCTTCACCATTAGTCGCGGAGACGTTCTTACTGCGGGAGACGTTGAGTCTGGTGAGCGTCGGTGGCAGCTTCGCCTTAAAGGGCCTTTTAGTGCGACGCCTGTGATAAGCGGGAATACCTTGCTTGCGGTCAGTGAAACAGGCCTTGTTCAGTCGATACATTTCGATGATGAACAAGGGGAGGTGATAGGATCACTAAATCTTGAGGATCAGGTTCTTGCGTCACCTGCTGTTGCATCAGGAGGTGTTTTCTTGCGGAGCAACAGTCGGCTCTGGAAGATTGTGGATGTAAGCCAGTAAACGTTTTTTGGAGAAAAAACGTGCTATGCAAATCATGATCAGGTTGCTTCCTCTGTTTATAAGGATAACGGAGAGTTCAATGGAACCAATGTGGAGCGGTAGAAAAAGAAACCGAGTTCACAGTTTATGGCTGAAACTCTGTGTGGTTGGAGCATTGTTCGTTAGCGTCAGCATGATGTCGGTCGCTTCAGCAGTTTCAAATTCTCCTCCAAATATCCTGATGATTCTGACTGATGACCAAGGCTGGGGCGATGTTGGTGCGTACGGAGCACAAGACCTGAGGACTCCAGCAATGGATTCACTCATTAATTCAGGAATGAGGTTCAATAATTTCTACGCAAATTGTCCGGTTTGCTCACCAACTCGTGCAGCCCTTCTTTCCGGTATGGTGCCAGACAAGGTCGGGGTGCCGGGTGTTATTCGAACTCATCCGGAGAATAATTGGGGTTTTCTAAGACCGGATGCAATCCTCCTTCCAAAGCCCTTGAAAGCNGTTGGATATCACACAGCAATTATTGGTAAGTGGCATCTCGGACTGGAATCACCGTCTCGTCCGACAGACCATGGATTTGATCACTTCCATGGATTTCTCGGTGACATGATGGATGACTATTGGTCTCACACTCGTCACGAGCAGCACTATATGCGATTGAACACCGTTGACGTTCGGCCCGAGGGGCATGCAACAGATATTTTTAGTGAGTGGGCTACTGAGTACATAACTTCCCGGGCTGAAATAGCGCAGCCGTGGTTTTGTTACCTTGCATTCAATGCGCCNCATACTCCGGTTCAACCCCCTCAATCATATCTCAGGAAAGTGNTATCGCGTGAGCNAGACATCGATCCCAAACGGGCAGAACTCGTCGCATTTATTGAACATCTTGACGCTGGAATTGGGCGTGTTGTGGAGTGCCTGAAGAAAACAGGGCAGGCTGAAAATACCCTGATTGTTTTTACGTCTGATAACGGTGGTCATAAAGGGAGCTTGGCAAACTGTGGTCNTCATCGGGGATTNAAACAGGAGATGTACGAGGGTGGTATTGCAGTGCCGTTTTGTGCGGTATGGCCAGGACATATCAAACCTGGTTCACGGAGCGATCTGGTTGCGCTGACAAATGATCTCTTCCCAACATTCTGTGAGGTTGCTGGAGCAACGATTCAACATGAGATCGATGGCGTGTCCATACTGCCAACACTTCTTGGGAAGAAGCAGTCGTTCGATCGAACCCTGTTTTGGGTTCGAAGGGAAGGAGGGCAACTCTATCAAGGGCAGGATTACTATGCTGTACGGCGAGGCCCTTGGAAATTGCTTCAAAATACACCNTTTGAAAACTACCAATTATTCAACCTGAGTGATGATCCACTTGAATCTACCGACCTAAGTAACAAGCATCGGCCAATTGTACGAGAGCTAACGGAGGCACTTCGTCATCACGTACAGGAAGCCGCTGAGGTGCCCTGGCAGCGGTCAACGGCCGTCGCGAATGAGCATAAATGAAGTACAGGATGAGGTCTTTACCGGGTGCATGACCGGAAAAGTTTTTAGTCGATGCAGAGAGTGCTCGGTGGCGTTACAATTAAAACCTTGGTCATCAAATTCGTTTTGAAGCTTGGTTNGGGGTGTCATGAAAAAGNTTCTTATTNTCGCTTGTTTGTTCGTTTGCTATCACGGCTCATCTGTGGCGGCTGAGCAGTCTCCAAATATCGTNATGATTTTTTGTGATGACCTTACCAATCAGGCGCTAAGTTGCTACGGAAATTCTCTCAAGTTACTTGAAACTCCAAATATCGATCGACTCGCAGAAGAGGGAATGCTCTTTCGTCGGTGCATGGTNCCGAATTCTATATGTGGTCCAAGTCGAGCTGCGATCTTGACTGGCAAGTANGCGCACGTAAATGGTTTCTGCTGTAATGGTGATCAGTTTGATGGTGCCCAGCCCACATTTGCTAAAATGCTGCAATCAGCCGGCTATCAAACGGCCATGATTGGGAAGTGGCATCTCAAGAGTGATCCAACCGGTTTTGATTATTGGCACATCCTGCCAGGTCAGGGGTCGTACTATAATCCGAAAATGATCGACAACGGTGAGTTAGTNCAGCACGAAGGATATGTCACCGATATTGTTTCTGATTTGTCAATCGATTGGCTAAAGAACGTTGATCGATCTNAGCCATTTCTTCTTATGTCNCAGCATAAGGCACCGCATCGTGAATGGTCGCCGGCGTTGCGCCATCTTGGCTGGAATGGTGACCGTGTGTTCCCTGAGCCAGAGACNCTCTTCGATGACTATTCTGGCCGCGGTCGAGCCGAGCACGAACAAGACATGACACTTGAAAAAACCTTTCGTCCTCTCGATGCCAAACTTGAGCCACCTCGGACAATTTCAGATGCTCAGAAAAAAGAGTGGGATGTTTACTACGGACCCCGCAACGAGGAGTTTCGTAAGCAGGGTTTGACTGGAAAAGATCTTGTTAAGTGGCGTTACCAAAGGTACATGCACGACTACCTCGGTTGCGTAAAAGCCGTTGATGAGGCAGTTGGTAAGCTTCTTGATTATCTGGATTCAGCGGGGTTAAGTGAAAATACCATGGTCTTATTTTCATCGGATCAGGGTTTTTATCTTGGTGAGCATGGCTGGTTTGATAAGCGATGGATTTATGAAGAATCGCTCACGACGCCATGCATTGTTCGATGGCCAGGCGTGACGCAGCCAGGTGCGACATCAGATGCAATTGTTTCCATACTCGATTTCCCTGAAACATTTCTTGAAGCTGCTGGGCAGACCGTTCCTTCCGACATGCACGGGAGAAGCCTTGGCCCAATACTTGCGGGACAGAAGCCAGAGGATTGGCGGAAAAGTTTTTATTATCATTACTATGAGTTTCCTGGAGCCCACAGTGTCCGGAAACACTACGGTGTTGTGACAGATCGTTACAAACTGTTTCATTTTTATGAGCCCGAAATGAATTATTGGACGCTCATTGACAGGAAGCAGGATGCTCATGAAATGAAGAATGTTTATGATCAACCAAAGTATGCAGAAGCACAAAAAGAATTGCACAGAGAACTTGATGAGCTTCGGAAAGAGTTGAAAGTGCCGCTTGTTGATCCACCGCGAAATCGGCAAAAAGCAAAGCAGAAGAGTAAGCAAAAGTCATAGTTGGTTTTAGGTTTTTATAGAAACCGCTCGTTATCAAAAGAAGAGAAAAAATGCTGGCGTGTTGGATACGACTGGTTTGCATTTTTGTCCTCGTGACGCTGCTTGGGATGCCATCTGGTATTGCGGCTGAACCGCTTGTATTAGATCTTTGGCCAGATCGTGTTCCACTTTCGGGGCAGAAGGCTGAATCTTCCGAGGAAGTGCGAACAAACAAGAATGGAATTCTGCGGATAACCAATGTGACTCGGCCGCAAATGACGGTGTATCGTCCAAATGATCCAAATGGTGCCGCAGTACTTGTTTGCCCCGGCGGTGGCTACAAAATTTTAGCCTATGAGCATGAGGGAACAGATGTTTGTGAGTTCCTTACAGAACATGGAGTGACGGCTATTCTTCTGAAATATCGTGTTCCATCATCACAGGAAGTTGCACTCCAGGATGCACAACGAGCGATTGGAATGATTCATCATCACGCAGAAGAATGGGGCATTGATCCAGATCGAATCGGAATGCTTGGCTTTTCTGCAGGCGGAAATCTCACTGTTATGACATGCTTGCATGCAAGCGAAGGCACGTACGAAATTGATGAAAAGCTTGATATTAACAATCCAACACCAAGTTTTGCTATTCCCGTTTATCCAGCCTATCTCGTTGAGCGTGGTACTGAGGGGCCACTGCTTTCGGCTATTACTGTGAAAGTTACATCACCACCACTGTGTCTCGTTCATGCGGCAGATGATCCTTGGACCGCGAGCAGTAGTTTTCTTCTTGCCGTAGAGTACAAGAAGCACGATGTCCCTTGTGAGGTGCATGTGTACGCAAAGGGTGGGCATGGTTTTGGCATGAAAAAGAAGGGCCTGCCTGTTGATGCGTGGCCCGACCGAGTCGTTGAGTGGATGGACTCGATGGGTTATCTGACTGAAACTGACTCAAACTAGTATCCGGTGGTAAAGCGATGCAGCATGGTGTGCTTGTACGTTTCACCAGGATTTAAACGACCAGACGGCCATTCGCTGTGCCATTCTGTCTGGTTTATCGCGTTCGGAAAGCATTCAGTCTCGAGGCAGATCGCTGCATGTTGTCTATAGGTAGTCCCATCTTTCCCTGTGAGTGATGAGTCAAGATAATTGCCTGTGTACACCTGAATGCCGGGTTGGTCTGTAAGAATTTCAAGGCTTCGTCCNCTAGCNGGATCAGNGAGNGTGACNGCNGGNCNNAGTGCTCCNTCAGGTTTCCAGTTATTGATGANAAGGCAATGATCAACACCNCCTTTTNCAGCACCTTCCGGTGACGGAGTAAGCGCCCGNATCACCTNACCAAGATTGGANTGAGNNTTTGAGGAAANCCGAAAGTCAAAGGGAGTGCCACCAACGTCACGAATAATCCCTGTTGGAATACCACCACTGTCAAGAGGAAGATACCAATCAGCATGTGCCTGAAGTGTATGGTTCTCGATACTATTCGTTGCTTGGCCAGCAATATTCCAGTATGTGTGATGTACAAGATTAACAAGGGTCGGGGTGTCTGTTGTTGACTCCATTTCAATCCATAATTCACCATCTGGAGTCAGCGTGTAGGTCACTTTTGAGTNGAGTGTTCCAGGATACCCNTCATCTCCATGCGGTGATGAGAGTTCAAGATCAAGGGCCGGCCCCTTCTCTGAAACTCGTGGTGTTGCTTTCCAGAGTTGTTTGTCAAATCCGACGACACCGCCATGGAGGTGATTGTGACCATTGTTTTGGGCAACGCGATACGGTTTTTCGTCTATCGAAAAAAGACCATCTGCGATTCGATTCCCAACTCGACCACAGATTGCACCAAAATAAGGGTGCCCATCGAGATATCCATCGAGTGATTCAAATCCAAGGACAATATCAACTGGTTCACCGTGTTGTTGAGGNACNCAAAGGCTTGTCACAATTGCCCCATAGTTTGTGATCGTNGTTTGCCATCCTCCAGGGACCTTCAATGTGAAGAGGCTCGCGTCTCGTCCGTCATGGAGCTTTCCAAATGGACGAACAGTGGGTGNCGTCATTGTCTGTGNCATACGTTCNNTTCCATAAGCAGTAGGTATCAAAAGGAGAAAGNATAAGAAGACTCTGGAAAGGCACTGTTGCTATTCAATGTGGACTCATCGTGCCATGCCAGAACACTAATCCACAACACACAGAAACGGTTACGTTACGATCAGGATGATTTGTATTCGGTGAAGTTTTATACCCCATCCTTCTTACACTGAGAAGATTTCACCAAGTCTCTTCAATAACTGGATTCGTGAGTCGCCCGATACCTTCTATCTCAACGGTGACTTCGTCACCCGGTTGTAGATATACAGGTGGGGTGCGGGCAAACCCAACGCCGTGTGGTGTTCCGGTAAGGATAACTGTCCCAGGATTCAAAATCGTGCTTGCTGACAAGAATTCAATCAGAGCAGGNACGTCAAAAATCATATCGTTTGTGTTCCATNCCTGCATGACNTTTCCGTTCAGAAGAGTTCGAAGAGAAAGATTGTTNGGGTCATCAATTTCGTCAGCGGTTGTAATCACCGGTCCGAGTGGGCAGAAGGTTGCAAATGTCTTGCCTCGGCACCATTGGCCGCCACCACCATTTTTCTGCCAGTCACGAGCTGACACATCGTTTGCGCATGTGTAGCCGAGGATATGCTGGACGGCTTCGTCCCGAGTGACGTTGTGGCAACGTTTTCCTAGGACAACTGCGAGCTCACATTCATAGTCAACTTTCTCACTCCGTAGCTTGCGCGGGAGTATGATTGGATCACTAGGGTGTTGGATCGCACCGCCGTTTTTAAGAAAAAGAACAGGGTGTTGGGGAGGTTCAGCTCCAGTCTCGGTTGCGTGTTGTTTGTAGTTGAGTCCAACGCAAAGAATGTCACTGGGAATTATTGGTGCCAAAATCTTTTCAACAGTTGTCAGTGTACCTGTATCTGAAAACCCGGACGTGATATCTCCATCAAGAAGTGTGACACGATTGTCGTCGTGTAATTTCCCAAATGCTTCTTTATTTTCTTTTAAAAACCGAATAATTTTCATTGGGCAGGGCACTCTGAGGTATCATGCGAGGTGCTGTTTTTGAAACTCTTTTTCATAGTGTAAGTGAGNTTACCAATGTCTTGTACAGTTGCTTTTATTGGAACTGGAATAATGGGTTCTCCTATGGCGAAGCACCTCATCGCCAATGGGCATCAATTGCATGTGCACAATCGAACGNGTGAGAAAGCNAGNGNGTTAGTTGAGCAGGGGGCNGTATGGCANGATACGCCGGAGTCTGCAGCGGCTGCCGGTGATGCCGTGATAACAATGCTGGGAATGCCGGCAGATGTTGATCAGGTTTACTTCGGACAAGAAGGTGTGGGAGGTATTCTTGCTGCGGCGAAGCCAGGGAGTCTGTTCATCGATATGACAACGTCGAGCCCGAATTTGGCAGAACGAATTTCACAGGCAGCAGAAGAGCGGGGAATGGAATCTCTGGATGCGCCGGTTTCGGGTGGTGATGTAGGTGCTCGTAATGCCAGTCTTGTTGTCATGGTCGGTGGGAGACAAGAGGCATTCAATAGGGGGGTGCCGTTGCTAAATCAATTGGGGAAGTCGATTACTCTTCTCGGGCCGGCCGGAAGTGGCCAGCGGTGTAAGTTGGTAAACCAGATCGCGGTGGCAGTCGGTATGGTGGCGTGGTGTGAGGCTCTTGCTGTAGCAAAAACAGCCGGCCTAGATCCATCAGTGGCTCAAGGAGTGATCAGTGGTGGAGCGGCTGGGAGTTGGGCACTGTCAAACCTGGCTCCACGCGCACTACGTGAAGATTTTAAGCCGGGCTTTCTTGTGCGTCACCTCGTAAAAGATATTCAGCTTGCGCAAGAAGAAGCAGACCGTCACGGGGTCCGCCTTCCTGGCCTTGAAGTGGCCGGGAAACTCTATGATACATTGAAAAAAACAGGTTTCGGTGAGAACGGAACGCAAGTGCTCTTTCATAGCTACGGCACAAACAAATAGGGCAGCAAACTGCTAG
>NZNR01000017.1 GCA_002694955.1 Planctomycetaceae bacterium | reverse complement strand
CGAGTGAACCAACGTCTTCACCCAGTAGTTCCATATTCAATCGAATGCTCGATAACGGATTTCGGATTTCGTGGGCAAGTTCGCTAACAAGCTTGACAAGTTCAGCGTATGTACCACCTTCACTTGGAAGCTGATCGTTAAACAGTGCTGTTTGTCCCATAATCGCTGTTTGTCCCATAATCACAGCGCCCGAAACATGCTGGAATCTTCGTATTGCAGCCTCACCCGCAGGGCCATTGTTGAAACAGCCCCGCGGAGAGGAACAACATAGAACTACTCAGTTGCTGGTTCAGCCGCAGCGGCAGTCTCTTCCATGACTGCTCTCCGACTTAATTTTACCCGATCTTGCTCGTCAACGGCAATGACCTTGACTCGCATCGTGTCACCAACGCGACAAACATCACCAACATTCCCAACGTACTCGTTTGAGAGTTCGCTGATGTGGCATAGACCATCTTTTCCAGGGACAAGCTCAACGAATGCACCAAAGTCTTTGACGCTGGTTACGCGACCTTCATAGATTCGACCAATCTGAATCGACGCTGTCAGAGCTTCAATTTTCGCTAGAGCCGTGGTTGCACTTTCAGCGTCGTGACTGGCAACAGTAACTGTTCCGTCATCTTCCACTTCAACATTAGCCCCGGTCGTTTCCTGAATAGAGCGAATTGTTTTCCCGCCGGGACCGATAAGCAGGCCAATTTTCTCTGGGTCAATATGAGTCCGCAACAGACGTGGTGCCCAACCAGAAATCTCTTCACGAGGTCTGCGCACTGCTGAGAGCATCGAACGGAGAATTTCGAGCCGAGCTTCTCTTGACTGCTCAAGTGTCGCTTTGATGATAGCTGTGGAAATTCCGTTTATTTTCAAGTCAAGTTGAATACCGGTAATACCGTTTTGTGACCCGGCGATCTTAAAGTCCATATCACCGAAGTGATCCTCGTCACCAATGATATCAGTAAGAAGCGTCCACTTATCTTCTGACTCCTTCACAAGGCCGACCGAAATGCCGGCTACAGGATTTGTAATCGGCACACCTGCTGCCATCAAACCAAGCGTAGCACCACAAACTGATGCCATCGAACTCGAGCCATTCGACTCTAAGATGTCCGAGATCACACGAATTGTGTAAGGAAAGACATCCGGATCAGGAAGAATTGGCTTAACACTTCGTTCAGCTAGAGCGCCATGACCTATCTCTCGACGGCCAGGGCCCCGAATCGGCCGAACCTCACCAACAGAAAAAGAGGGGAAATAATAGTCAAGCATGAACTTCTTTGAATATTCCTCAAACAAGCCATCTACTCGCTGCTCATCCTTACCTGTTCCAAGTGTTACTGTTACAAGAGCCTGGGTTTCACCTCTTTGAAAAAGAGCTGATCCATGAACACGAGGCAAAAGATCAACCTCACAATCAATCGCTCGCAGTGACTTAGAATCCCGACCATCTGGACGTGTACCACCAAGGATCAATTCTCGAATTGCATCTTCTTCGAGACTATGCCAGACATGAGAAAAATCACCTTCATTGACAGCATCGTCACTGCCTGCAGCATCTGCGGGACAGATTTCTTCTTTTGCTCGTTCTTTAACGGCCTTCACAGCTTCGCCCCGCTCAAGCTTGCCTGTGATTCCTGCAGCCTTCAAAAGCTCCGCGTAATAGGCCGCTTTCATTCGGCCCTTGAGTGGCGCGTAGTCTGGCAACTCGCATTCCTTCTTTGGCTTCCCACCCTTCGCAACAAGTTCATCTTGCATTTCACAGATTGTGATAATGACACGATGAGCTTCTTCCAAAGCTTCAAGCATTCGGTCTTCAGGCATTTCACGAGCAAATCCCTCGATCATTAGAATAGCCGTCTTACTGCCTGAAACGATAAGATCGAGATCACTCTCTTCAAGTTGATCCTGCGTCGGGAATGGCACAAATTCTCCGTTGACCTGAGCAAGCCGTACGCTCCCAAGGGGGCCCCCGAAAGGAAGAGGCGAAATGCACAGCGATGCNGATGCACCTATCATTGCTAAAATGTCAGGATCATTTTGGCCATCGCTTGAGAGTGTCTGAGCCTGTATTTGCACCTCGTCGTAGAACCCTTCTGGGAATAACGGTCGAATCGGCCGATCAATAAGCCGACTTGTAAGGGTCTCCTTCATGGTTGGCCGACCTTCTCGCTTCAGAAAGCCACCAGGAAACTTTCCTGCTGCAGCAGTTCGTTCACGGTAATCACACGTTAATGGGAAAAAATCAATTCCCGCACGAGGTGCTCCCGTTGCTGCAGCAACGAGCACTGTAGTCTCTCCGTACGTAACCAAAACACTGCCAGCAGCCTGTTTCGCCAACACACCTGTTTCAATACCTAATACTTCTTGTCCAACTTGTCGTTCAACACGATGTTTCACTTTTTAATTCCTTCCTTCTTCATTCGTTACTCCTGAAACGCTTGGCACCAGTTTTTACTGACGATGCTAGAATTCGCTATGGAGTCATTCACTTCAATTCTTAAATCTCTTTCACTCAAATTATGAACACGACACACCCGACACAACGACCTTAGATGCGAGAGTCGTACTTCTATCGCAACAGAATAGAGAGAACCAAGCCCAATGAAGCGGTTAATNTCTTTTTAAATCCTCCAAAAGCATTAGCAAAAAAGCTGATAGCCATGGCGGACCGCTTAAGACTATTTTCGAATACCAAGGCTTCGAATAATATCGAGATATCGCTGGGGAGCGACACGCTTGAGGTAATCAAGTAGTCGTCTACGNCGACTGACCATTAACAAGAGTCCTCGACGACTTGCAAAGTCTTTCGAATGCTTCTTGAAATGCTCAGTCAAATGAGTAATCCGAGCAGTAAGCAGAGCAATCTGCACCTCCGCAGAGCCTGTATCTTCCTGCCCACGACGATGGGCACCTATAAGTTCTTGTTTGCGTTCCTTAGTCAGCGTCATCTTCGTTATTCGCCCTCCATGGGCGATCAGTAGGTTGTTTTCTCTATTACTGTTTCCGCCAAGATTCTACCTTTGGCAGGTAAAAATGCAACAAGAGTCCTACGGCCAGCCGCATAACCGCAGCTACGCACCTTCAACGGCGGTCGCTCCCCTTTTGACCGCAGTCGTCTGACCGGCCCCACGGGGTGTGTGAACGACGTTCCATACGAGGCCCAACCGCTCCATCGCAAGAATAACCCAGTAGGTCATATCAACTTCCCACCACTTATGGCCGTGCTTGGCCATTCGCTGAAATGCGTGATGATTGTTATGCCATCCTTCCCCAAAAGCAAGAAGACCAACCCACCAAAGATTTCGTGAGTCATCAGTCGTCTCGTAGTTCCTGTAACCCCAGATGTGTGTAGCAGAGTTCACAAACCACGTTACGTGAAAGACGTAGACCATTCGAACAGCGAGACCCCAAAGCAACCATGAAATTCCAATGTCGCGGCCATACAGGGCCCACCCACCTGCAAGCAATCCACCGCCAATTACAAAATGCCACAGCAAAAACGTTTTGTGAAAAAATAGAACGCCGGCATCTTTGGCTAAATCAGGTGCCCAACGTTTAACGTGAGCATCAATCTCAGCAGTTGTATGCCGAGGAAAAAGCCACAACATGTGGCTCCAGAGACCTCCATCTCGGGGGCTGTGTGGATCACCCTCTTGGTCACTGAATGCGTGATGCTTACGGTGATTCGCNACCCACACAATGGCCGAACCCTCACCAGAAATTCCACCCACAAAGGCGAAGAACCATCGCACAGGCTTTGATGTGACAAAACTTCCGTGAGTGAGTAACCGATGATAACCAAGGGTGACACCGAGGCACCCAGTCACCCAGCATAGAAAAAGACAAATAGCTAGACCNGACCAGGAAAAATAAAATGGGGCAGCCAAGGCTGCAACATGCATTCCGGCTATCCAAAGCAGAGTCGGCCAATCAATTCCNTTCCTTCCCGCTGCTTTTCCATCTGATCGGGGCTCAAAGGATGAATTGTCTGAATTTGCATCTGTTGTTATCTGCTGAGAATCAGGCCCATGAATCGCGCTGCGACCAAACTGACACGATTCATCTTCAAGAAGATTATTTGGGGCCTGTGCCTGATCAGACGAAGAGGACGGCGGAAGAGTACTGGTGGCCATAGAAATTCCTGATTTTCGGTGAATCTAGCTTTTGATAATGGNGGTCNNTAACTGANTATATTCTTATCAGATACTCGGATCTGGCTATCTCAATCCGTCGAAGACCCGTTGAAGAAATGTCAAAACTAGGTCAAAACAGCTTTAAACTACCTTTTTCAACCGTTTTTCACGCAGGATTTTACTGGAGGACACCAGTTCTCGGCAAAACAGAAAGAAGCCAGCCGGTTACGTCTGTCTCTGGAACAGCCGCTGGCGTTGTCCCGGAAAGAAGCCAAGCTACTCGATCAAGTGTTGCAGTTTGGGTTGGCTCAAGAATNACTGGCGATCCCCGAGATTCTAGCAAGCAACCAGATCTCCCGGGTAAAGCACTCAAGTGCAGGCCTTTCGAATCAACCACTAGACCAAAACCGAGACGTTCAAATGATCGCACACGGCTCCCGCTGAGTTGGTGGTAGGCGTCTTCGACTCGGCATCCGAGTATCGTAACAAGGCGGTCTATCCAGACTTGTTCGATTTCTCCTTGGTCAGCAACACACACGCAGTCACACAATGCAATTCGCTGATCTGACCAAACAAATCGGTTTAGCATGATTTCTCCATCACCTTGCATATGTGAAGGCAATAATAATGTCATTGCATNCAGGTCAACTTGTTTGATTCCTCCAACGCATTCTGCAGTCCAAGCACCGTCTCTATTCGAGATGTGAGCATGACCGGTAAACGTGGCGTTTTCTCCGAACGGCCATTGCGAAGCACCGCACTCGCCCAGTGCAACATTTACGAAAGGAACCGGTACCGGATCAGATACATTCACTTCGAATTCAGTTATATAACCCGTTGCATGTCCTTCTGTTTTTCCGTCATGCGGTGTCCGCACGATTCGCACTTCATCTTGACCATTGTCTCTTTGAAAGAAGCGAATAGCACGTCCTGATCCAGTAGACACACATTCAATACGAAGTGGCGATATGTTACCTACCCCCTCTGGATTTATCTTTCCCCAAGAGAAATCCTCAATATCAATTACACAGTTCTTGTTGAATTGAACAGGCTCGGTAAGCCATCGCTTGACTAGACCAACAATAAGCCTGGCTGTATCTTCCCCTGAAACGAGACTATCAACTGTGACCCGAACCTCATCTTTAGAAGTAACAACAAACACATCATCAAAAGACTGCTCTGCAATTGTTACTCCCGAGAGTTTCAAACACCCAGGTTGAGGGTGAGTCAAACTTTCAATGCGCACTCGACTGCCAAGTAACTTTGAGGCATTTTCGGCAATGTGTTCTCGATGTGCTTTTGATTGACAAATGACTGCCCAATAGGAAAGGCACATTGTTGGCACGACACATAGCAGAAAAAACGCTGACCTAACTCGCCAAATCTTTACAGCTGACTGTGCTACGAACATCCTTGTTCACTCCCAACTTATACATCTGGGTCCAGCATCTATCGACTCGTCACCAGTTTTTGGTAGAGCTCCCAGCGGGCACGCATTTCTTCGATACTATCGCCCCCAAACTTATCAACTAATGCCGCTGCTACTGAAAACGCCACAACATTTTCAACAATCACGCTACAAGCACTGACCGCACATACATCACTCCGTTCATATGCTGCAGACTCGGGTTGCTTTGTTTTTAGATTTACTGAATCAAGGGGCTTCCGCAGAGTGCTAATCGGCTTCATCGCAGCGCGAATGACCAGAGGTTGCCCATTTGTGATTCCAGCCTCTAATCCCCCAGCATTATTTGTAGGACGAATAAACCCTGCCATCGGTTTCCCGCGTGCGCTTTCGTCATAATGAATCGGATCGTGCACCTCTGACCCAGGCCGTCGTGCTGTCTCAAATCCCATTCCTATTTCAACGCCTTTTATGGCTTGTACCGCCATCACGGCTTGTGCTAACTGGCCATCGAGTTTGCGATCCCACTGGGTGTGAGTACCAAGACCAATTGGCAATCCGTCAACACGAACTTCAACAATTCCTCCAAGGGTATCTCCGTCTTTCCCAACACGGTCAATAAGATCTTTTACATGATTATCTTGCTCCGGATGAAGTGAATAAATCTCGCTTGAGTTGCGAATTTCTCGTAACTCAGGAAGCGCGCCCTCCCGACCACCAAGAACAACACCTCCCAACTCTGTTACCCAACCCGCGACCTCAATGCCAAACAATGAAAGTAACTGGCGTGCAAGAGCACCCGCTGCGACTCGAACTGCTGTTTCCCGCGCACTTGCCCGCTCCAAAACAGGGCGTACACCTCCAAGATGCTTTATCGCACCTGGCAAGTCAGCATGACCGGGACGAGGCCGCTCGATATCATCCATCTTCTCAATTTTCGCATCACGATTAATTACCTGTAACGTGAGAGGGCTTCCAAGAGTCTTACCTTTCCAAAGGCCGGACAAAAAGGTGACCGTGTCTGTTTCTATTCGCTGCCGTCCGCCGCGACCGTATCCTCCTTGGCGTCGTTGCAACTCACTGTCAATACTATCAGTGTTAACAACAAGTCCGGCAGGAAAACCGTCTACCAAAGCAGTTAAAGCCGGCCCATGGGATTCACCAGCAGTCCAATATCGAAGCATGAGGCAATCTGTAGTCTAGGGGTTTGTAAAACACTTCTAAGGAAACAGCAAATCAGGCATACACTTGAACATTATGTCAGTTAAATCTGTTTCCTTGACCATAGTCTAATCACCAAATCCTTTTGACCATAGAGCGACATCCAGCGTCTAACAAGGCAGACTTCCTGTTAGTCTTTGACATACATCGAGATATCTTTGGCTCGTGCCATGCACTATTTCCGGCGGCAGAGGAGGGGGGGGACTCGTTCGGTCCCAACCCGAGGAAGCCAGCCAATCGCGTACAAATTGCTTATCAAAGGACTCAGGCACATTGCCTTTACATGTTAACTCAGCGGGCCAAAAACGAGAACTGTCTGGGGTGAGCACTTCATCAACTAACATCAATTGCCCATCGCGATCATGGCCCCATTCAAATTTGGTATCAGCAAGAACAATTCCCTTCTCAACTGCTAACTTTGTAGCTCTGTCATATACTGCAATGCTTTTTTCACGGAGTTCAAAGGCGAGTGACTTGCCCAATGCATCGGCCATTGTTTCAAAAGAAACATTTTCGTCGTGTCCTTCGGTTGCTTTGGTAGCAGGAGTAAAAATAGAGTTGGGCAGCCTATCACCCGCACGCAATTTAGGCGGAAGCGAAATACCGCAAACCGTACCAGACTGTTGATACTCCAGCAGGCCTGATCCCGCGAGCCACCCGCGCACCACACACTCAAAAGGAATAACATTAGCTGCCTTAACGAGCATCGAACGGCCACGAATCAACTCTCGATCAATAGTTGACGGAAGGTCCATCTCATCAACATCTGTGGTAACCAGATGATGCGAAACAGGTGAAGAATGCTCCGACAACCAACCGAACCAGAAGTTGGAAACGGCTGTCAACACCTTGCCTTTACCCGGTATCGGCGTCGGCAAAACCCAGTCAAAAGCACTCACTCGATCTGTACTCACAATAAGCATGTGAGGTTCATCTGATACGTTAAGCCGGTAACAGTCACGGACCTTCCCACGAACTGGTTCACCGATAGGCAAGTTCGTTTCTATAACAGGGGAATCATTGAATGATGTCATGAACTTTTCTTCTTGTGGATTGGAAGCGGCGTGCAAGAAACTGTGACAATACCAAAACAAGAACCAGCAATGCTAAGGACACTTACGAACACCGAGATACAACTTAACAAAAATCCCGTGACATCCTTGGTAGATCAGCAAGTGACAATTCATTCTCGTTACCTCCGCTCCAGGCTTCCAGCCGCTTTGCCAAAATATGCACAACTTTCCCGCGCCGTTGAACACGACCTTTAACCATTAACACCGACGCTTGCCTGTCTTTGAAATCACATCGCTGCCAGACTGCTTTCGGAACAACCACGTTCACAATGTCTGTTTCATCCTCAAGCGTCAAAAAGATAAGGCCTTTCGCTGTCGCTGGACGCTGACGCGACAGCACAACACCAACAACCATGACCCTGCTACCTTCTGGACGAGAACAGGCACCTTTAGCAGTCAAGACGCCGCAATGCCTGAGATGCGAACGAATAAAATGCAGCGGGTGATTTTTAAGAGAAAGCCCTGATGCACGATAGTCAGACAATACTTCTTCAAGAGGCGAAGTCGTTGGCAAATCCGCCACCTCATCAAAACTACTTTCTGCTTTATCAAAACCATCATTAGACAAACCTTCAAACAAGGGCATACTCCCCGGCTCAGGCTTACGCTCCATTGAATTCCATATTGCCTGCCTTCGACACTTGGACAACGACTTTAAAGCCCCAGCACGAGCTAATGAAAGGACCTGACTCTGCGTCAACTGACACCGCTTCGTGAGATCATAAATACTCTTGAATCGACCTGCTCTCCTAGCCTCTTCAATTTGATAACCACTTGTTTGACCAAGCCCATGAACTTGCTCTAGACCAAGTCGAAGAGCAGGNAAGGATCCANCAGANGAATCAATACATGCATGCCATTCACTGCTTTGGATACAAACAGGCAAAACAGTCACGCCATGCTCTTGGGCGTCACGAACAAGCTGGGCTGGGGCATAAAAACCCATTGGCTGNCTACCAAGCAGCGCAGCCGTAAATGCCGCCGGATAATGAAACTTAAGCCAGGCAGAGACATACACCAACAATGCAAAGCTAGCGGCGTGTGACTCTGGAAACCCATATTCACCAAAGCCTTTCAACTGCTGAAAGACTTGCTCTGCAAAAGTCAGTGAAAGCCCTCGTGATACCATTCCATCTACCAGCCGTTGATGAAATTCCTGAATCACCCCGGTTCGGCGCCATGCCCCCATTGCTCGCCGTAGTTGGTCAGCCTCACCAGGAGTAAAGCCTGCAGCCACTACTGCAAGCCGCATTGCCTGCTCTTGAAACAAAGGTACACCAAGTGTTTTTTCAAGCACTTCTCGAATTGCCTGATTCGGATAACAGACAGATTCTTCTCCTTGACGTCGCCGAAGGTATGGGTGCACCATATCACCTTGTATTGGCCCCGGACGAACAATGGCTACTTCTATAACCAAGTCATAAAAACAGGATGGCTTCAAACGTGGCAACATGCTTCGCTGCGCACGACTCTCAATCTGAAATACCCCTACTGTATCTGCCTCTGAAATCATCTTGTAAACACGAGGATCTTCAGCTGGTACTGTTGCTAATGTGAGACACGGGCCACCACCTTGCTTCACAAGATCAAATGCACGATGGATGGCCGAAAGCATTCCCAGCGAGAGACAGTCAACTTTTAATATTCCAATTTCATCAAGATCGTTTTTGTCCCATTGGATGACTGTGCGACCGTCCATACTGGCCGGCTGGATTGGCACTAATTCACAGAGATCTCCTTGAGTTATTACCATACCCCCCACATGCTGCCCAAGATGGCGAGGAAAACTAATCAACTGATTCACAAGCACAACAAGCCTTTGACCTGACTCGCTATGTGGATCAATACCAGACTCAGATAATCTTTCAGGTAACTGCTCTACACGATCACCTACATCAAGAATTCGTGCTAATTGATTGATTCGGTCGAGTGAGAAACCAAGAACTTTTGCCAAATCCCGAACAGCCGATCGCAAGCGATAGCAGATCACTTCAGCAGTCATTGCTGAACGCATACGACCATAGGTTGTGTAAATATATTGCAGCACCTCTTCCCGGCGGTGATGCTCAAAGTCAACGTCAATGTCAGGTGCCTCTTGCCGTTCACGGCTCACAAACCGTTCAAAAAGCACATTTGCCCGAGCAGGATCAACTGATGTAATACCGAGGCAATAGCAAATAGCCGAATTGGCCGCAGACCCACGACCCTGACAAAGAATGCCGCGCCGACGAGCAAACCGAACCAAGTCAAATACGGTGAGGAAATATGCCTCATAGCCAAGTTCATGAACAAGCGACAGTTCATGCCTTAGAAGATCAGTCACTTTCTCAGGAACTCTATTGTCATAACGCTTTCGAGCACCTTTCCAGACCAAGTTGCTCAAATAATCTGCTGGTGACCAACCAGATGGCACAACTGCATGAGGATACTCGTACGAAATATCATCAAGTGAAAACGAACAACGACTGGCGATCTCAAGCGTACGGTCTACCGCACCTGGTAGGACAGAAAAGCGTTTCGCAACATGATTAATGTCCTGTAGATGCCGCTCACCGTTTGACAGTAGCTTTCCCTGAATTGATTCAACCGTTTTGCCGTACCGAACTGCAGTAAGAGCATCATGCAGAGGTTGGCGATCACGACTGTGATAACGAACATCACCAGCAGCTACCAAAGGAATATGGGTTTCATAAGAAAGCCTTGCATAGCTCAAAAGACGTTCCTGGTCATCTCCTTCCATTGCAACTTCGGCTAACCCATAGAGCTGCTTACCAAGCCTATCCTGCCATGCACGAATCAAAGCAGCTCCTGATTCAACAGGGTCGAGTAACTGAGTTAACGGAATGCCTGCAAGCAAACCATCCGCATGGGCAGCCACTTCGTCAGCAGTCAGACAACAACGAGGAGACCGACTTCGTAATTCACTTCCGTCGATTTGACCATCGTATTCCTTCGAACAACCCTGCTTCAAAAGCCCCGTTGTCAACAAACGACAGAGATTCTTATATCCCTTCTTATTTGCTACCCATAGAACAAGTGGCGCAGCATCTATTGGCTCAATAGCAGCACCTATTATCAGGTGGATGCCAGATTCTTTCGCTGCAGCGTGAGCTCGTACAACACCAGACAGACTTGCTCGGTCTGTTATTGCAAGTGACGTATACCCCAAAGCAGCTGCTTGCGAGACTAATTCCTCCGGGTGTGAGCCTCCCTGAAGAAATGAAAAATTTGTCGTACAGTGAAGTTCCGCATAACGTCTACGACGCTGCATTTCATGACCTCTATCCGTGAANCAACAACTCTTTCCGCAAAACCACCAAAGCACTACAGAAAAACAACTCATTCACGTCACCCATAGGTTCCATGAAGAAACCANGANCGTTTCCGNAAACCACGAAACATCCAAAAACGACCCCCGCGATCAGTTTCAAAGATGTAATAGTCTCGACGAACTGTTGGGCCTCGCCACCAAGCTGTTTCAATTCGCTCTGGCCCACGAGACCGCACAACTACATGAAACCGTCCTTCCCANCGAAAACGTACAGGGAGCCCATCAGTACTTAACGAAGACACATCGATCAATCGAGGCTTGGAGAACAAAAAAGTTGGACGACTAGGCCCTACAATAGGCTTTGAGAATCGAGACTTGCTTGCCCCAAGAAAATAACCTGAGCGGTACGGCTTTCGACCTATCACACTAACTGCTGGTGTTGCGACCCACGATGCTTCTGGCTGGATATCAGCAAGTAACCGTGGCTCAACAACTGCACCACTCCCCAGGCGACTGACTAGACGATCAAGAAGCGACTCAAACCGTGATGCATCTGATTGCGTTGCCTCACAAAAAAGTCTCTGCTGNCGATAGGGCAACGTCTCTGCTGACATCACTTCTACTGANANATTAATAATTTCCCTTGGAAGCCGTGCCCTCTCGAATCGCAACATAACAAGATCAACGAGATGCTTTACTTGCANCGTTGGTTTATACAGACCAATATCAATAACTGCTGAATCATGACATTCATTCGCATCAAGCCTTACTTGCAGACTACTCACTCCACGATTTGCATTCACTAGTGGCTGAANGCATTGACGAACCAGCCTTTCAAGCAGTGCGCGGAAGCGTGCGGATTCAATATCACGACCAAGAACTGGCATATCAAACGAATGGTCTGCCACAAAACTCTCACTCTCTTGTAATGGCACAATTGGGTCTGGCACATCACCAAGAAAACGAGACACTCGCAGAGTAACAATTGATCCAAAACGCTCCTGAAGGCTCACTCTTGGCAAACGCAACAACTGCTCAACTGAATCAACACCCACTTCAGCCAATGAATCGATAACACCGACCGGCAACTGCAATGACTTGAGCGGCAATGACTTAAGAGAGTGCCGCTGCCGGCCTGGAGGCACAACAACCCATCTTTGCTGACGTTCTAACCAACGCCCATGATGCAAACCTCGAACTGCTCTAGTTTTTAAAAGAGCTGAACGGCACGATTCGCTCCTTGGCGATTGCTGCAACTCATCGAATGCGTGCAAGCTCGTTACAGCAACTCGGTCGACAAAGAGCGCAGCTGCCCAGGAGGCTGACGGAGTATCAGCAATGGCTGCCCGAGCATGGATTCTGCGAGCAGCTAACATCCAAACCACTGTACGAACAAGTGACAATTCGCCACCAAAAAAGTGAGCCGTGCCCGAGACATCAACTTGCAGACTCCTGGCAGAACAAACACGTTCTCTTCTTGCCTTACCACGATCCGTTTCACAAACAACATCTGGCCCAATTGCAACGAGTGGAGAAAATCTATGACACCATCGCGCCAACGTCTCAAGTACACGAATATCACCAACACGATCTTCTGGAATAACACGCGCCACACGAGCAGCCCGCTCGCCATACGCTGAAGCGAGTACCGCCAATGCTTCTGACAATGAAAAGCCCGGCTGAATAACCGGTCGAGAAATTTTGCCTCTCGCAGGCGACACAACCCAGGCCCAGGACACAACAGAGAGGACACCACGTGCATTTTTCCGACAAACAAAAACGGGGTACTCACGAAATTCTGGATGCTGAAGCAACTGCCGCTGTACAGGCCAACGGGGTAGCGATATTGTCATGATGCGCAACGTGTTGCTCCCTGACATTCCGGACACTCCATTGCCTCATGAAAACCAACATGTTCTTTCCCTCTAGCAAGATCAAGAACACACCGTACCGAAGGTTCAGACACGGCAGTCACTGTGTCCCATTGACCACCAACTTGCATCAGTGTGAAGGCACGAGAATGAATCCAGTGACCCGAAGATCGTTGATGCATTTCCGGACGATACGTCTTACACGATGCTGTACCATGACATCTGTCTTGAAGAGCAGGGGATGGCTCCACTTGAATGCGTACTTCTGCCCATGTTGGCTCACGACGGGCACGCGATGGTCGTACAAGCAACCCCACAGTACCACTTGACTTTGCAGCCATTTGCCATCGACGCATTACTGTAGATGAAACATTTTTGGGCCATCCAACCACTGCTGCAACGCTTGGGCAACGCAGGAGCTGATCAATTGACCAGAATTCATCGGCTTCATTCGCAGGATATATAATGTAGAGCAGGTGTTCTTTTCCACGAATTAGTGAAGAATCTTTCACTGAAGAAACTCGTGCTGACTGTTCTAGCCACGGCATGACAGATGGTGGATAAAAATTTCTATCACGATCTACAAGTACTACAGGACGACATCCAGTGAATGCATTTGTGCTCTGCAAATGCGTCGCCACAGCTAGAGCGAAAGTTGTTGCACCGGAAGCCAATGCCACACTCTCATCGTCGGACTCAAGCCATTCCATAAGAGTGCCCAGCCGTACCCCTC
>NZNR01000016.1 GCA_002694955.1 Planctomycetaceae bacterium | reverse complement strand
AATGGATTGAAGCGTAGTCATTCGACAGGATAACGCTGAATGAAACATAATGGCATCACACAAGAAATCTTATACTCGTTTCATGCTGAAGGGCACACATTTTTCAAAAACCATCCTTACACGCAGAAACATCCTGTTTCTTTTGCTATCAAGTTGCCTGTGTCTGCGGATGATTCCTCCTTTTGCTTGTGTGCGACAGAGAAACATGTTCAGCGTGGCAGAAAGTGTAAACCAGCATGTCCATACCAGCATGCCAATACTAGCGCCCATCCCAGCATGCGAATTAACGCGTCTTAAATAAAAGCGGCTTCGGCATTCTATTTATGGAAATTGAACACTGGCCGGGAGTATTAAAATTCTCCCGGCCAGAGAAAAGAACGACACAGACTAACCTATGATCTCATGCAAGCTAACGTCCAAAAAATACGCTTCGAAGCCATTCATTTTTCCGTCGCTCCAGTTCAATAAGTTTTGCAAAGGGGCGAAATCGACGTGTTGAAACAGATTGACTTTGCTGAGAATAACGAGCTGCTGAAGCCTCTCCGCTTGAGGCTATAAACATCGTTGCCATGATGATGGCAATAAGAAACGCGCGACGCATGAAACACTCCTGACTGGGGTTTAGGGTTTGGGTCATCCTTTCCACTTAAGGAAAGAATCGGTTTTAGGGAAACACTTAGGCCAAAAAGAGCCACTGGCCTTCTTTAATCTGCACAACTGATATATGCCGATATACGCGATTACGATGAGAACCTGCTCAAAGAGTCACTGTACTGAAAGCAATGAATCCTATTTATGAATTACCGGACCAACCAAGCATTTTCATGAGTAGCGGCTTAAGCGGCGAAGCGGCAGGACCTAGACCATGGCCTCCGTCAATCACCTTGATATGAGTCACTCCACTCTGTGGATAGTCATACATAAGTAACTTCTCTCCACAGGGCTTGCCTTCCTTGTCTGGTTTTTGGGCTCCTTTATAGCCTTGAGCAACTGCCCACGCATAGGCTGTTGCCTGAGCCGAAAGGTGGATGCCACCAGGGCCCCGACCTCCAAAGTAGGGAACAACAGAATCTGCCGACCCCTGGATCGTTACAATGCGCCGCCTTCCTGACAACTCGACTGGCTCGTCGTAGTTGCTTGTTGTTTCATCTGACCTCTTCCAAAATCGTTCATCATGGTACTGACTCGTTGTCATTGATGACACAAATGCTACTGCGTTTTGTATACCGTATGAATTATCCACTTCGATAAGGAGTCGATACACCATACCGGCACCATTGGANGATCCAATGAGCGATACTTTNGAATTATCTGCTTGTGGATAACGACGTGTGACATCCTGTAATATCCTTTTTACAAACTCTACATCCGGAGCCTTTGATCGCTCGTTTGTGATATTCCAACTCTTCTCATACCCCTGTGCNGAAACAAGAATATGATCTGCCAACTGCTTGTCCCAACTGCGTACCATTGGTTCAGCCGAACCACCATTTCCGTGAAACAGTATTGTTATTGGGCATGACGTCATGTCTTTGCTTGGAGAGCGTACAACGTACTCTCTTTCAAACCCATTTGGCTCCTGTGACCATGATTGCCGAATGGTAAAACGACGAAGGTTTGTGCTCTTTGAGTTAGCACGATTGAGAGATCTTTTCGGTGGACGACCACCTGCTTGGTGCTCATCAAAAGTCACTTGCCCATCTCCATTCNTATCAATCCGGTCAAACATTCGACGGGGGCCTGGAGGAACTTCTTCTCGTGTTAAGACACCATCTTTGTTGACGTCCCATGACCTGAAGTTTCCTGTCCCACGAGTCTCGGCCTGACCGCATGCAAACGATGGCGTAAAAATCAAACAGAATACGAGTACAAATTTATTAAAATACGAGATGCCAATGAACGCATTGTCGAATTTCATACAAATCGATCTTTCATTTCTTTTGAGAAAAGTACTTTTCTGTCGATAGTGTACCTAGTTGCTGATGTGGGCCTGTATAGAACTTGTGTTTTATCAGCATCAGACTCACTACAAAAACCTTTTTTGTAAGAAAACTATTTGCTAAGCAATAAATAGAGTCATATAAATACTCATATACGATTATTCGTAAGAACAACCCGCTGATCGACGTTTCAAGTCCGCGATTATATGCTTGTGCATTGATTAATCGGCGATGCGGGAACCAAAAGGAACATTGTCCTCATGGACCCGGCTATGGTTCCCAAAATATTTCTTATCACACTTCANCTATGGCAGATTGATGATTGGGACAATGCCCGGTTCCAGATTCGTCCTGTCCATTTTGTTCCATGGATTGCCACACTAATTTTTCTGATTTCGGCAAGTGCTCATGCTGAAAATACTCAGCCAGAAAAAGACAATTCTCAGCAAACCGCAGTCACGTTTAATCAACATATTCGACCAATTCTTTCAGAGCATTGTTTTGTATGCCATGGTCCAGATGAGGCAAATCGAGAGGCTGGTCTTCGACTTGATCAGCCAGATGGCGCAACTGCATTGCTTGATAGCGGNACATACGCCATCGTCCCTCACAACACGACTGNAAGTGAAATCATTGCTCGGACTACCTCCGACGATATTGATCTAATCATGCCACCGCCCTCGGCCAAGCTCGGTCGACTTTCATCGAGTGATATCACTCTTCTAAAGCAGTGGATCGCTAATGGAGCAAACTACGAAACTCACTGGGCATTCATAGCTCCAGAAAAACCCAAACCGTCTCCCCCAACCAATCATCCAATCGATGACATTGTCTCCCGTCGCCTGCACAAGCATGGTCTTCATCTTCAACGGAAAGCGAGCCGTGCAACTCTTCTACGACGAGCCACTTTTGATCTTACTGGACTTCCACCCACCGCAACAGAAGTTAAGTCTTTTCAAGAAAATTCCTCACCAGATGCGTATACGCAGCTACTCGATCGGCTCCTTCAGAGTCCTCGTTATGGTGAAAGAATGGCTTCTGACTGGCTTGATCTTGCTCGTTACTCAGATAGCTATGGCTTTCAACGAGACACACCTCGACCAACGATGTGGCCTTGGCGAGATTGGGTTATCCAATCCTTCAACGACAATATTCCCTGGGACAATTTTGTGCTCTGGCAATTAGCGGGCGACCTTCTCCCAAACGCAACTCAGGAACAGATTTTAGCAACCGCATTCAATCGGTTGCATCAACAAGAAAATGAGGGTGGATCGGTTGCTGAGGAATACCGGGTCCGCTATGTGAATGACAGAGTGACTACCTTCGGAACAGCATTTCTAGGACTCACGCTTGAATGCTGTCGATGCCACGATCATAAGTTTGATCCATTATCTCAAAAAGACTTCTATTCTCTCTTCGCTTTTTTTGATGATATTGATGAGGCTGGTCTTTACTCTTTTTTTACACAAGCGACACCAACACCAAAACTGCAACTCACCAATAGTACCATTCGAGAGCAAGTCGATCGTCTAACTCAAGAAATTGAGAAGAAACAGCAAATTCTCGATCAGTGCAAGAAAGAGGTACGCAACGAAATATATCTTTCTCTTTCCAGTGACTCTCCACTATCGCCAGACTATGATTTAATTCCTGACGCGATACGCGGTGAAATTGCACACTACTCTTTCGACAGGCGATTAGAAAACGGTCACTTCCCGTCTTTGATTCATAAACAAGAAAGTACTGAAGCGAATAGCTCTGAACTCCAACAGACTGAACAAAAAAAAGACGTACCAGCTGATCATCAAAAGAGATACTCTGCACAATCCCCGTTAGACAACTCGATCGTTGACGGGCATAGTGGACAAGCGATTCACCTGACTGGCGACCACCCAGTTACAACTCCGGTCGGCAACTTTAGTCGGAGTGATCCATTTTCAATATCGTGCTGGATCAAGATCCCCTCATCTTTTAACCGGGCTGTAATTTTCCATCGTTCAAAAGCATGGACTGACGCGGGAAGCCGTGGCTACGAGCTCGTTATTGACCAAGATCATCTCCGCTGGTCATTAATTCATTTCTGGCCTGGTGATGCTGCAAGCATTCGGATGACTGAACAAGTACCAATGAATCGCTGGGCACATATTGTTGTCAGCAGCGACGGGACAGGGTTGGCAGAAGGACTGACTATTGCTCTTGATGGCCACCAAGCAAAAACTGAAGTTCTTCAGGACAATCTTACGCGTACTATTTTGGGAGGTGGCGGGGACACAATAAAAATTGGGGAACGAATGCGGGACCATGGATTCAAGAATGGTTTGGTTGACGAATTCCGAGTCTTCGAACGAGTACTCTCACCTTTGGAAATCCAGGAATGCTACGAACCGGGCACGTTAGCGACTACTATCCAATCAAAGACTAATTTTGATGCTATCAGTGACCATCTAGCAGATATTGATAAAAAAGTTCTTACACAGCGCAAGCAGTTGAAAAATCTGTATGACTCTCGAAACAAACTCGTTGAAAAGAATAAGGAAATTATGGTGATGCGGGAAAGTCGTCAGCCCAAACAAGCCTATGTTCTGACTCGAGGTGAATACGACAAACGAGCTGAACCCGTTGAGCCAACTACTCCAAAAATTCTTCCTTCGTTCCCTGCTACATCTCCGCGTAATCGTCTTGGGTTGGCCCAATGGCTTCTTGATCCTGACCATCCTCTACTCGCTCGCGTTACGGTGAACCGATTTTGGCAGTCACTTTTTGGTGAGGGACTCGTACGCAGTGCAGAAGACTTTGGTAGCCAGGCTATGCAGCCTGAATACCCGGAACTCCTTGACCTTCTTGCATGGAAATTTTCTCATCCAAAGGAAGAAGGTGGATTTTCATGGGATGTCAAAGCACTCTTGCGATTCATCATGACTTCAGACACGTACCAACAGAAAAGCCTTGCCGCGGGCAAGGTCATGAAAGACGATCCTGAGAATAGTTGGCTTGCTCGGGGTCCCCGATATCGCCTGCCGGCCGAGATGATTCGCGATAATGTACTTTTGGCTAGCGGACTTTTGGATGAAACACCGGGTGGGCCTCCGGTGAGACCATACGATATCGCAGAATCATTCAAGCCGGAAAAAATTGGCTCCGGTGCGGCGCTGTACCGTCGGAGTATTTACACGTATTGGAGAAGAAGTGGTCCTGCTCCTGTACTAGAAGCTTTTGACCTTCCGAATAGAGTTGTCTGTACTGCAAAGCGAGACACGACAAATACGCCGCTTCATGCCCTTGTTCTCCTCAATGGCACACAATTCGTTGAAGCCTCCCGCGTGCTTGCCGAAAATGTTCTACGTCCGAATTCAAATAATTTATCAGCCGCAATCAACCACGCCTTTTTTATTCTGACAAGCCGTCATCCCGATGAAGACGAACAAAAAATCTTGATCCAAATGGTAAATGACCAACACTCTTGGTATGAATCACATCCCGAAAATGCACAGGAACTTCTTNGTGTNGGACAGAAATCAAAAAGCACCGATCTTAATGAGANTGATGTAGCTTCTCTCGCTACTGTTATCAATGGTTTATTTGCACATGATGAAAGTGTGGTGAAAAGATGAGTAACCCACTAAGTGATCCTNTCTATTCNATGAATCGAAGAACCTGGCTAAACACATTTGGCATGGGTTTAGGCGGTATTGCATGTAATGAATTGCTCTACAACGACGTGCAAGCAGCGAATGGAACCGGCTCCTTACAAAATTTGCATCATGAACCCAAAGCAAAACGTGTCATTTACCTTTTTCAGGCCGGTGGACCTTCTCAGCTTGATTTGTTTGATGACAAGCCAAAGCTTGTTAAACATACCGGCCAACAGCTCCCTGAAAGTGTACGGGATGGACANCGATTAACNGGCATGAGTGGAAACCAAAGTTCAATTCCACTCGTTGGTTCACCCTTCAAATTTTCAAAACATGGTGAAAGCGGAGCAACAATTAGCGAACTGTTGCCGCACACATCAGCAGTTTCTGATCAGCTGTGTTTTGTCAAAGCAATGTACACAGAGAGTATCAATCATGGCCCTGGTGTTTGTTTCATGCAAAGTGGATCTCAGATACCTGGCCGGCCTAGTATCGGCGCCTGGCTTGACTACGGCCTTGGTAGCATCACAGACGAACTTCCTTCTTTTGTTGTTTTAATTACCAAAAAAAAGGGCGGCCAGCCCCTACAGAGCCATCTTTGGGGTTCAGGTTTTCTACCATCACGACACCAAGCGGTACGCTTTCGTTCTGGAAGTGACCCTGTGCTTTACATAAATAATCCACCTGGAATCTCCTCTGACAATCGCCGACTCATGCTTGACGGCCTCCGCCGTTTACATGAGCATCAATTNAGTGGAACACCCGATAATGAAATTACAGAACGAATTGCCCACTACGAAATGGCTTACAAAATGCAAGCTAGTGTTCCAGATGTTACTGATTTGAGTAACGAACCAAAGCATGTCCTTGACCGCTACGGGCCCGATGCAACAGATGCTGGAAGTTTTGCAGCAAATTGTCTTCTTGCCAGAAGACTCGCTGAACGNGGTGTACGGTTCATTCAACTGTATCATCAGGGATGGGATCATCACGGCGGACTACGTAAAGGTTTAAAAAAACAGTGTCAAGAAACCGACCAGCCAGCTGCTGCACTTGTTCAAGATCTNGCTGACCGCGNTATGCTCGATGATACGCTTGTCATCTGGGGNGGTGAATTTGGCCGGACAAACTACTGTCAAGGACTGTACAGGNCTGGTGCTGACTTCGGCCGCGACCACCATCCCAGATGCTTTACATCATGGATGGCTGGTGGTGGCATTCGCCCCGGCATCAGTTGGGGAAAAACATGTGAATATGGATACAACATACAAGAAGAAGGTNTTCATATACATGACTTTCATGCAACACTGCTCCATCTACTCGGCATTGATCACGAGCGACTTACTTATAAATTCCAAGGTCGTCGCTATCGCCTTACCGATGTTCATGGTCATGTTGTCAAAGAAATTCTTGCTTAGTCCAGAAACTTCTGAATTCAGCTGCCAAAATCCTGGCAACGCGTTTCCTGATCGTTTGAATCAAAGACTGAAAAAAATGTAAAACACTGAAAATATGTACAAGCATGGTACTTAGAGTACTCGTCATTGATTCTGTCTCTGTTGAAACGATTCATGCCTTACCATCATTTGATAGTGTTCCAAAGTCGTCNGGCAGTATCAATAAAACCTNAATTACGCCTGCCCATTGTATTCGTTGTCAGAAGGTGTTCGGATAANCTTTCTACGACGTAAGGTTTTTATGATTCGCTTCTTNATAAACAATATCCGTTGGCTTTCTGTCGGCTTTCTCCTTACCTTTGCATCCACTGGTGGACAAACATGGTTTATCTCCCTGTGCTCCTCATCGATTAAAGAACAATTTGCTCTCTCCGACGGGGAGTGGGGAGGGCTCTATACACTGGCGACCCTTGCTTCTGCTGTAATTATGTTTTGGCAGGGATCGATTGTTGATCGTGTGTCACCACGTTTCATCACATTGATAACAGCCTGTTTATTTGGAATCGCTTCTGTTGGTATGGCGGTTGGACAATCTGTATGGATATTAGGTTGCTCATTGTTTCTCCTTCGATTCTGTGGCCAGGGCATGTTTGGGCACATCGCCATGACTACGCTGGGAAGATGGTTCGTAAATCATCGGGGTCGTGCGGTCGCGCTTGCTAATCTTGGATATCCAGCAAGTGAAATTTTACTTGCCGCACCCGCAGTCATCGTAATTGAAGCCCTCAGCTGGCAGGCCCTATGGATTTGTGTCGCTATCTTTCTATTTCTTATTTTTTTGCCAACTATGGCGGCCTTATTACAAACAGATCGTGTACCGACACAACTGACCCAACAACATATGCTATCCGGCCTTCAGGGCCGGCACTGGACGCGTCATGACGCCATGCGTCACTGGCTCCTCCCTGCATTGTTGCCAACACTTCTTACNCCCGGCCTGATGGGGACCGTATTGTTTTTNAATCAGACACATCTAGCTGAAGTGAAAGGATGGAAACTTGTTGCCATGGCGCCCGCTTTCTCGTGCTTTGCATTATCAGGTGTTCTGGCATCGTTCTGGGCTGGCTGGGCCGTTGATCGATTTGGAGGTCACCGGCTCATTCCTTTCCTGTTACTACCAATTGGNTTTGGCATGGCACTAGTCAGCCAAGCGACAAGTATTACCGCCTGGTATCTTGCCCTCGGTTCAATGGGCATCACAATGGGTATGTCCAGTGCACTTTGGGGTGCCGTTCTGCCTGCACTCTATGGGACTCAACACCTCGGCTCAATACGCTCGCTTACAACTACAGTTATGGTCTTTTCTACAGCAATCGGTCCTGGATTGACCGGGCTTCTCATTGACTGGGGTGTCGATTTTACNACTCAATGTATCGGTTTTTCTTCATGGTGCTTTCTCGTTGCGGCGGGTTCGTTCTTTGTGAATAAGAGACTCACGAAAGAACTCGATATTTCTTCCTAACAGCACCCTCGCGCATCTTGTTACCTTCCATAAATGTATTGGGGTAACCACAGGACAAGATATTGCCCAAAGAAAAAGACAAGGGCTAATCCAAAAAGTTGAATAACTACAAATGGAATAACNCCTTTATAGATATCAATTAGTTTTATTTCTTGCGACGCAACACTCTTGAGATAGAAAATTGCAAATCCTACTGGTGGTGTGAGAAAGGATGTCTGAAGACAAACCGCCATAAGAACACAGAACCAAATAGTATTCGCATGCGTGCGTGCAGCCAAAAAACTTTCCTNNCGCTCAAATAATGATGGATCAACAAATTGAAATTCAAATGTACCAATTGTTGCCAAAATGAGCGGTAATACAATGATTGTGATTTCGATCCAATCAAGAAAGAAGCCTAAGAAAAAGATAATGCCCAAGACTGTTGCGGTCACACCAAAGGGGCCAAAAGGAAGGCTTTCCAGACCATATTGAATAAGCTTATCCCCTCCTAGCTCACGAAGAATAAATGCAAAGCAGGTAGCACCAATCAGAATACCAACGATCGATCCTGTTAATGCAAAAGCATCTATACACGATTTCCAACCTTCCCGAAGAATAGCGGCATAGTCAACTTTTCCGTATCTCGGTTTATTTATTTGTAACCAATGTACGATCGCCAGAATGCTGGCTCCAACTGCTCCTAAACCACTCGCTTCGGTCACTGTCGCCACACCCGCAAAGATTGAGCCAAGCACTATTATGATAAGTGCTAGTACGGGCAGGATCGCGAGTAGAGCATCACGAAATGGCTTCATTGAAATCGATTGCTGAATACCAACCGGAACATATTCTGGTTGTATCTGGCCTATACAAAACAAGTAGATGACATACAGACCGGCAAGCAAGGCACTTGGAAGAATTGCCCCCATAAATAGGTCCCCAACCGGCACGGATGCCTGGTCGGCCATAATCACAAGCATGATGCTAGGGGGCATCAGAATGCCTAGTGTGCCCGCGGAACATACAGTTCCNGTTGCAANTGACCGTGCATACCCNTGNTGGAGCATCACTGGTAGACCAATGAGNCCAAGCAATACGACAGATGCCCCAATAATTCCAGTGCTTGCAGCAAGTAGAATTCCGATAAACACAACACAGATCGCCAAACCACCACGAATCTGACCAAAAACTTGTTGCATAGCAAGCATCATCCGCTCAGCTATCCCACTNCGATCAAGAAGAAGACCCATAAAGATAAACATGGGCAACGCAACCAGTTCNGGTTTCCTGAGTAGCCCTCCATATATGCGATTCACGAATCCCGCCGCACTACCCAGATAGAGCTTTGTACCGGCATGATCAAGAGTGAGCGTATACCCGAAATAGTCAGCTGCGTAGCCCACAAAGATGAATGAAACAGCNACACCACCCAATACNAATGCAATTGGATAACCTGTGAATAACAATCCTACAAAACTCGTAAACATCAATATGACTAAGGCATAGCGTGGGTCAATATTCCCAACACACCAGGCGAGCCCCATNACCGCGATGACTATCGCTCCACTCACTCCGATCTTTATCTTCACAAAGTGATTTAATTTCTTTTTTTTCGTTGTCGCAACGCAAGCACGCGGTTCTCTGAAAGCAAGCTCAATAAGCCGAATGAGGGCTACGATCAACATGAATGAAAAAGAAAGTGGTAAAGCCAGCTTTACGACAAACGTAAACGGGAGACCTTGTTCGTTTACTGAGTGTTCACCAATAGAAAACGATTGGCCTACAGCCAGAAATCCATACCACACAAGAAGAGCAGAAAATGGGATAACAAAAAAAGCTAAGCCAACTGCTTCAATNACTAATTGGTTTTTTATGGTTAAATAATGATGAAATAAATCTAATCGAACATGATTGTTTCGAATAAAGGAAAAAACTACGCCAAAAGTCGCGAGGTAGGCATAGAGCTGCCAATGCAACTCTTCAAGCCAAACTAAATTGATGCCAAATGCATAACGTAGGATAACGTGAATCAAAATAGCAAAGGTCAGCAGTGGAAATAAAAAAGCTGCTGAACTGACTGCACGNCNCAGTCCATATAGAATAAAATTTGGGGGCTCATTNGTATGCTCCCCATTTCGAACACGCCCATCGAGCACTTCTTCCATTTTTACACCTATACTTGCTCGATGGCTTGCTGCCCTTTCATCAACTTAATTAGTTGATACTTTTTTGCGGGGCAAGAAAGCGCGATTACCCCATTCCCGGTACTGGTTTCGAAAAGACTGGAGACTATCCCAGACCTCTTTAAAAAATGNGTCCTTGGATGCCTCTCGTGATGCAACGACATGCCATGTCTTCTCATAAAGATCGAGCAGTTCTTGTGACCACACTCGATTCTCAACACCTCTTTCATCAACATTTCGACGGATCGCATCTGCCTGAATAGCTTCTGATTTTGCAAAACTATCAAGCATTGCAGCTTGACAGGCTGTCTTTATGATCGATTGATCAACTTTTGATAATGAGTCCCAAACATTTCTATTAATAAGCAATTCAAGAAGCGTTGCTTGTTGATGCCATCCNGGATAATAGTTGTACTTNGCNACACGAGAGAACCCAAGCTTTTCATCAATAGCTGGCATAGAAAATTCTGTTGCATCCANAACATTTTTTTCAAGCGCCTGATAGATTTCTCCTCCTGGCATGACAGTGACAGCAACACCGAGCTCTTGCATGACTTGCCCACCAAGCCCATAAAATCGCATCTTTAATCCATGAAGATCTTCAGCTCTTTCAACCGGCTCCCTAAACCAACCACTCGTTTCTGCTGCNNACAACGCACACGGCAGGGAAACGACTTGAAAACCAGCCTCCGAATACATCCTTTGTTCAAGTTCGTGTCCGCCGCCATGATACATCCACGCAATATATTCACCGGCCTCCGGCCCAAACGGNATGGCACTGAATAATGGTGCNGCTGGCATTTTTCCAGCCCAGAAACCGGCCGGACCGAANCCCCCACCTACTGTNCCGCTTGAGACTGCATCAAGAACTTCAAGTGCTGGCACGATCGCACCTGGCTCTTGAACATCCATTTCGATACGTCCGGCGGTCATTTCATGCACACGCTCTGCAACACCAAGAATAGCATCGCCGAGACCTGGCAGATTTGTCGGCTGGCATGTCGCAACTTTTAATTCAACTTTTACGCCANGACCTGCATTCNCCGTTTGACNAGAAGGACTCCCTACCGGTTTGCATCCAAAAAGGAACAGCCCGGTAACACNACATAGTANTGCCANACAACGTTTGCCTATCGATATAAATTCCCGAACCCCNTCACTCATTCTTGGTTCCTGCTTCACGCCATAGCCTGAATGCTTGATCATTCTGTTTTGCCTCAATCATCGACAAAGCCAAGAGAAATGAAAANCCTACCATACGTGACAAATGTACTACGTACTTTTCTCGCAACACGATACCCTNCCAATGGAGTGCCTCTGACAGAATTGCGTGTTAAAGATCACGTTATTGACTGAAGAGAAATGTCGATTTGTCAGAGGGTATAAAATGCTTTGATTTTCAGGGCCCATCCGACGTACCATCGGCGTCATCCGATGGCCAACCGGGTTCAATGATGGTTATCGACGGCTGGCCAGGNGGAACAAAGAAAATGTCGATCAACTCAGCATCTTCGGTCCCTAAATTTGCCGCCGACATGGGAGTATCTGGTGGCATGTAGTACCAGTCTCCAGGTCCATGCGTCATGGGCTCCATTCCTTGAACATAGTCTGTAATCGTCCCCGAGAGGACGAGCGTATATCCACCATATTCGTGAATGTGAATACCGACTCGTGTTCCAGCTTCTCGAATACCTCTATGAATAACTACTTCTCGACCAAAGGAGTCAATATAGCCAGGTGGCACTAAATCTATAACATTCTGTAGCGCCTTCATTTCACCGGGGAGAGTCTGACCATTGATCTCNGTTACCGGGTAGAAATGTGTGGGTTCAACCTTTGGACCAGACGGCAGGGATGAAAGCCATGCAAGATCAAAATCNCTACCAGCGGCCGTTTGACTATTTTCTAATTGAACAACCAGATTATTAAGCTGTCCGAATCCCAGTTCTTGATTGGGGACGTAGTTTGGCCACTCCGTATTATTTGNACCCGAGTAGTTGGGTGCCTCTTTAACGACTGAATTCCCATTGTCCCATCCAATAACAGTGAATGCCTCGCGCATATCGCTGTTGCTTCCGGGAATCCATCTTAGTTGTTCACCCTCTTGAAAAATNCTTCNTGATAAAAGATTCAGTAATTCACGAGGGTTAGANGATGTTGGAACNGCAGAAATATTTTTCCATGTCTGTGACGAAGTATCATACTTCTCGACAACACCATTGGCGACATGTCCAACGACAAAGGAAGGAATGTCNTTATTGAAAAAGTCTACTTTTTCAAAAACTATTGGNGATGGNCCAACAACATCGTTATTAATGAGCACAACTTCTGGTGCGACAATATCACCTCGTGAAATTGTCACATCGCCGGCAAGTGGTCGTTTTGATTCAAGAATTTCAAAACTTGCCCGTGTTTCTTTTACACCCGCCATGTTGATATCAACCTTGCTAGAAAAAGTTCCCACCAAACTCATCAATGAAAAATGCTTCTCAACATCTCTTCATCCACATACGTTCCTACCCTAGGAATTATGCACAGGCAAGAATTTTGTTCACAAAATACAAATTATTCATCTAGCAGGACTTGTGCGATTGAAATAACTACCAAGATGATGTTTAAGTGCCCACTCAAGAAGTGGTTGTGGCTTACTTTCCCGTGACCTGTTTTAACGCACTAAGTGCTTGCTTGCGTGCCTCGGCATGATCAACAATTGGCTCTGGGTACATCTCATCACGCACAACCCATCGATCAATATATTTTTCTTCCGGATCAAATTTTTGCTGTTGGCTCGTTGGATTGAAGATACGGAAATATGGAGCCGCATCAGCCCCACAGCCAGCAGCCCATTGCCAACCAAGTGTGTTTGCTGCAAGGTCAGCATCGACAAGCGTATCCCAAAACCAACGAGCTCCTTCAAGCCATGAAATACGTAAATCTTTGACGAGGAAACTGGCAACAATCATCCTCACTCGATTATGCATCCATCCAGTTGCCCATAGTTGTTGCATCCCTGCATCAACGATTGGAAAGCCCGTACGTCCTTTCTGCCACGCTCGAAGGCCAACTGGATCATCCACCCAAGGAAATCGCTTGTAATCCTTCCGCAAAGGCTCGTCTGGAGTGTGTGGAAAGTGATACAAAAGATGATTGGCAAACTCTCGCCAACCAAGTTCTCGGAGATACACTTCGGGACTACCCGTAATACTTTTTGCCGGCTTCCCACCTACTGCATCCCGAACGGCATGCCAGACTCGTCGAGGTGAAATTTCTCCAAAATGGAGATGTGGTGACAGACTGCTTGTACCCTCATGATCAGGGCGATTTCGTCCATCATCATATGAATCAAGTCCTTTTGAGAGAAATGTATTGAGTAATTTTTTTGCACCGGCCTCACCTGGGTTCCATGACTTCGCCATTACACCTGACCAGTCTGGTTGAGGAAGTAACTTCAATGACTTCAGAGAAAGTGATTTCACTGTTGTGCTTGCTGGCTTGACTTTTCGTGGTGCGGCAGTTGGCTCAGCTGGTTCATCACGTGCGAGCAGCGCTCGCCAGAAAGGAGTAAAGACCTGATACGGATTTCCTTGCTTGGTTGCAATTCGCGAAGGCTCGTAGAGCAGACTGCCACCNAAACTTTCAGCCCGCAAACCNTCTTGNGNCAGTGTCTTCTTNATGACAGTATCACGTTTCACAACNGCTGGCTCGTATCGTCGATTCCAGACAACATCNGTTGCATGAATATCTTTCACAAGGTGCTGNAGNGTCNNGAGAGTNGGNCCACGACGAATCACAAGCGGNCAGCCGAGTTTCTGCAGTTTCTCAGAAAGACTCTCCAGTGATTGATGCAACCACCAACGAGAAGCTGCACCTGGCTCCCAAGGGGCTTCTTCCTCAGGAGCCCAAATAAAAACTGGAAGAACGCTACCACGTTGGGTCGCTTCGAGGAATGCTGGATTATCATCCAACCGAAGATCATGGCGAAACCAGACAATTGTCACTGCAGACATGCACACTCCTAATTTTTCTGTGTGCTAGCAAGGCACGCTGACCAAAACTGATGCTACTGAGTCACTATCTTTTTTTCTTTCCACAATCGAGCACCTGCACGTATGAAAAATTCAAATTGGTTCAGGTACTCATGCGCTCTTCCAGTTATNTACGAGAATAAACTCAACACTTTATCGTATTCATGACGCCTGAATGTGACAGTCATGTTTTAAAAAGGTAGCTCANCAAACTGGCGTTTTCATGACAGCAGATCNTGAACCACTTTGCCNTGTACATCTGTNAGCCGGAAATCNCGGCCCTGGAATCGATGAGTCAGTTTTGTGTGGTCGAATCCAAGCTGATGGAGAAGNGTCGCCTGCAAATCATGAATATGGACTGGTTTCTCTGCTACACGAAACCCAAGATCATCACTTGCTCCATATGTCAGNCCTCCTTTGACACCNCCACCCGCCATCCATATTGAATAGCANTCTGGNTAGTGATCACGACCAAGNACCCCACCTTTTGATGTTCGGCCTTCACGGAACGGTGTTCGACCAAATTCACCGGTGCAGAGAACAAGTGTGTCGTCCAACAAACCTCTTTGCTCTAAATCTTCTATCAGAGCAGCGGCCGGTTTATCGAAGGTTGCGCCTTTTTTNGTTAATCCGTCCCGAATATCTTGCTCGGGTCTCGTTCCATGGAAGTCCCAGCCCCAATCAAACAAATGTACAAATCGAACACCTTCTTCTACCAGCCGCCGCGCAAGTAAACAATTATTAGCCAGGCTCGATTCACCTGGTTTGGCTCCATACGCTTCAATTATGTGCTTGGGTTCCTGAGAGATATTCATNACAGCTGGCACACTTGATTGCATGCGATAAGCCAACTCATACTGAGCGATTCGAGTCACAGTCTCAGGATTACCGAGTTCTTTAGCTTGCATCTGATTTAACTCGTTCAGAGCATCCAGGCTTTTTCGACGCAACTTTCGATTCATGCCATCTGGATTCGACACATAAAGTACCGGATCACCTTTTGAGCGACACTGAACCCCTTGATACACACTCGGCAAGAAACCTGAGCCGAAACTACTTGTCCCACCATTGGGCTGAACACCAGATGAAATCAAAACGACAAAGCCGGGCAGATTCGCATTTTCTGTACCGAGACCATACGTCACCCAGCTCCCAAGGCTCGGACGACCAGCGCGTGGACTTCCCGTGTAGACCATTAATTCTGCTGGTGCGTGGTTGAACTGGTCTGTGTGCATGCTCTTCACAAGACAAAGCTTGTCTGCCACACGGTGGAGATTTGGAATCGCATCTGAGAGCTCCATGCCACTCTGACCNCAGCGTGTCCACTTCCTGCGNGTCCCNAGCAATTTTGGTGTCCCACTTGTAAAGGCAAACTTCTTCCCTGCAATGGTGTCAGTGGGACATTCCTCACCATCTCTTTTGACCAATTCCGGCTTGTNGTCATACATATCAAGATGTGGNGGAGAACCCGTAAGATGAATCACAATCATCCGTTTTGCGCGGGNAGCAAAGTGAGGNGGACGAACGGCAAGTGGATCAGAAGCTGAGGGTATTGGTGATGCTGTGGCAGCATCACTCCCTAGCAAATCGGTAAGTGCTGCTGCGCCAATACCACCAGCCATGTTGCCAAGCAGATGACGACGCGTACACAAGAGTTTGTATTCAGCGACTGGATCCATTTCTATCTTCCTACGGACACATAAAAGTCTCATCAAGGTTCAAGATAACATTTCCCACAACCGTCCATGCGGCGAGAGAAGCATGAGCTTGACTTGCTTCTCCATTGAATTGTTTCAGTATTTCTTCTGGCAATGGCCCTCTCGGATTCGTCGCCATCGCCAGTGCCGCACTGGAATCATTGAGAAAGTCATNTCGTGTCTCTTCGTAGAGTTTGACTAAACGATTGACTTCATTTGGACGTGGCGCNCGTATCAGNACGAGACGAAAGCCACGATTGACCAGCTCGGCTGAATCTGGCCCACTCTCAGTAACCATACGTCNTGCGAGCGCCTGNGCAGCTTCAACAAAAACAGGATCGTTGAGTGTGACGAGTGCTTGAAGTGGTGTATTCGTTCGGGGACGACGGATCGTGCAGACTTCACGGTTTGGTGCATCAAAGGTCGCCATCGACGGATACGGGTTACTCCGCCGCCANGTTGTATAAATNGCTCGTCGATATTTGTCTTCACCCTTGCTTGTCTTCCAATCGATACCCGCTCCAAATGCTGCCTTTAAACCAAGGTCCGGCTGTGGCGGATGGACACTAGGCCCTCCTTTTTTTGGAGAAAGAAGTCCCGCAGCGGCAAGTGCCTGATCACGAATCACTTCAGCTGAAAGTCTGACCCGNGGACCACAGGCAAGTAGGCGATTTTCTGGGTCACGCTCCAAAAGCTTTGGAGTAGGCTTGGAAACTTGCCTGTATGTNGCACTTGTAACAAGCAATCGCTGTATCTTTCTGATATTCCAGCCACTGTCGATGAGTTCACACGCAAGCCANTCGAGTAGTTCTGGATGACTCGGTAATTCACCCTGACTCCCAAACTCTTCACTTGTTGAAACAATGCCAATACCAAAGATCTGCTCCCACAAGCGATTCACAAGCACTCGCGCTGTGAGCGGATTTTTGGGATCAACAAGCCATTCAGCCAGCTTGAGGCGACTCACTCTTTCACCATGAGTAAGTTCCGGTTGCGGGAACACCGCTGGAACTTGCTCTTTGATGACTGGGCCAAGGTCCTGCCAATTCCCTCGATACTGCAATTTGGTTATCCGCCGCTTATCACCCTGAAGCTCTTCCATGACAGGAACTGTCACTGCTTTCACAGCGGTAATTCTTTTTCGTAAGGTGTCCACGTGCTTCCGTAGTGGTCGAAACTCTGGTGGCTCTCCTTGTGGTTGAACTTGCTTCTTGGGAGTGACCTTCTTCATCTCGGGTACCGCCCTGAGTATGGCGGCTAACTCGTTTTCTAAGGGCCTGCGCTTGGCATCTAT
>NZNR01000015.1 GCA_002694955.1 Planctomycetaceae bacterium | reverse complement strand
TAATACGTTCGGCGACAATATGACTGGAGTCCAACTCAGTGATCAAGGTGGTGTTACTTTTGCATCAAGGATCACACACCTTGTTCATTATGATGAACCCTCGGACGGGCGATATTTTCTCCATGTTGGAACGGGATTTATCTACGCTCAAATCGGGGGTGATTCTGATTCATCTGGAACTTTTGCACAGAGTTATCGATCTCATACATTGCCAGAGTTCTTTGTTGGAGATATTTCAGCAGGTGGAAAGATCACTGCCGCTGGAACACCAGTTGTGCTTGATACTGGTCGGTTTAAGGCAACACATTTTAGCCTTTACCATCTTGAACTTGCGTTCAATCGTGGCCAGTTCAATTTTCAAAGCGAAGTCATGTTAGAGCCAGTACAACAAGCAGTTGGACCACTTCTTCTCCAGTCCGGTGCATACATGCAGTGCGGGTATTTTCTCACAGGAGAACATGCAAAATACCTCAAGCAGGCAGGTGTTTTTGATTACAACGTGAATCCTTTTACACCATTTTTTGGAACAGGCCGCAAAGGACGTATACGCGGTTGGGGTGCGTGGGAACTTGCGTTTCGATGGTCATATGTTGATCTTGCAAATCGTGATTATAACCCCGCTAACTATCTCGCAGACCCAGATGCTATTTTGCCACCTAATCCGCAGTTTGGTGTTCTCAACCAGTCAACGGTAGGAATCAATTGGTGGTGGAATCGATCGATGCGCGTGCAGTTCAATTGGATTCATAGCATGCCATCGTATACGGCACGATCTTCATCATTAGTGCCGCCGACTATCACCGGCCCCGTTCCGTTTAATATCTTTGGCACACGATTTCAGGCAGAGTTCTAGGAGTCATTATGCGAGGCATAGTATTCATTGTTTTTTTTATCACTATCAGTAGCGTCTGTGCCAATGAAAAGAATGACAAGCCAGACAACCGTGATGGTCATTGTGATCTCTGCGGAAGTTGCCAATGTATTCGTCGCGTACCAGTTGCAAAACCGATCATGAAAGAGGTGAAAGAAACATGTATTCATGCGAAGTGTGAAGATGTGATCATACCGGGCCCAGCTTGCCTTTGTGGAAAAAAGCATGGAAGTGATAAATGCGGATGTTTCTGGTACCCGCTTTGGAAACCAACGTGGGCGAAAGTGATTAAAAAAACAATTCCGGTAACGACGGAAGTGACCCGAAAAGTCCCAAGTTATGAGTGGGTGCTTGAAGAACGTTGTAGACACTGCCGGTGACGGCACTGCTCGCAAAGAAATGTATCGAACGAATACAGTTACAATGCAGAAGTAGGGTGTCTTTCAATAAGAGCTGACCGAATTCATTTACAACCTGCTCAGGATATACAACCTGCTCAGGCGAGTGGACTGATTGCCGGTGCACAGCGACGATCTACGGATAATGAGCGATATGAGTCAGTTATGAATAAAAAAATTTTAATAGCTGAAAATCCAAGCGCTGGTGCACGAGACAAGCAGTCGCTCCTCAGCGATCTGAAAGAGGGACTTATTGAACGAGGCTATCAAGTTGAACAAGAGAGTGACCAAAAAAGAATTCAGGACATTCTGGCTATTGGTGACAGTACAAACGAGGAAAAAATCGAGTGTGTTATATGTGCAGGTGGTGATGGGACAATTGGCTTTGTGGCAAATTGTTCAGCTCCTGCAACCCCGTTAGCAATTCTTCCACTTGGGACAGAAAATGTTCTTGCGAAGCAACTCGGTTTTGATTGTGATATCAATCGACTCATGGACAAAATAGACAGTTCTAAAACATTTACACTCGATGCTGGTGAAGCGAACGGACAGCTTTTTCTAGCAGTCGCTTCGGTCGGCTTTGATGCTGAAGTGGTGCGGCTTCTCAGTGCTCGACGAACCGGTCACATTGATCACACAACATGGATTCGACCAATTTTACAGGCACTTGGTGGATATCGATTTCCCAAGATTCGTGTTCGGACAGAAGGAAGTGAAAAAGCCGTTCATACTCGCTGGGCATTTGTCTTTAACGTGCCACGATATGCACTCGGACTTCGATTTGTTGCCGAGGGTGATTTTGCTGATGGCCGGCTTGATCTCTGTTGTTTTCGCGGGGGACGTTGGTGGAATGGTTTGCGGTATTTTGTTGGTGTGCTTTTTGGTTGGCATCGAAGCTGGCGCGACACACATGTAGAACAGGTAACACAAATTGTTATCGAATCTGATGAGGCAGTCCCATATCAGCTCGATGGTGACCCAGGAGGTGAATTGCCTGTGACAATCCGAGTGCTCCCAGGCCGTCTTACGTTTGTTGGCAGGTCGCCAGTAGCGGACTTGTAAAGCAAGAATGTCAAAGAGCAATTCTGCAGAAATAGATGAAAGCCACTCTCTGACAGAACATGCAGAACTACTTGCCTTTTGGACGGAATGACTGCATTCGAGTTGGGTCTGTTTTAAGGTAAGGCGGTTGAGCATTCCCAGTGTGAATGAGATCGATACAGTAAGGAATTGCAGGGAAAACCGCATCAAGGCATTCACAAATACTTTTAGGGCGGCCTGGGAGATTAACAACTAAAGCACCACCACACACACCTGCAGTCTGGCGAGAAAGAATTGCGGTGGGAACATATTGAAGAGATACCTGCCGCATCAATTCGCCAAATCCTGGGAGCATTTTTGAGCAGGCACGCTCAGTTGCCTCAGGCGTTATGTCACGTGGCGCAGGTCCGGTGCCGCCTGTTGTGATGATAAGACAGCATCCATGGCTAGACATGTCTTTGATAGCTGCTTCAACACATTCGACTTCATCCGAAACAATTTGACTTTCAGGCTCCCAAGAAACACAAAGCACTTCACGAAGATAATCATGAACAGCGGGCCCACCTTCATCAGGATATTCACCCCGGCTAGCCCGGTCTGAGACTGTAAGGATTCCGATGCGAATTGAGCCACCACAGTTTTTCTCTACATCCGGTCCTTTACTCACCCCAAAATACCCTTAGTCTCAAGGAGTNNGATGATTGCATCTACACATCGACCGACCGGGAGTTGATCAGTNGGAAGCACNAGATCTGCTTCTAATGGAGGTTCGTAGGGTGCAGATACACCAGGGAAATTACCCAATTCACCTGCATCTGCCTTTGCATATTGCCCCTTCTCATCGCGATNACGACAGACGTCCACGGGNGCTGAGAGATAGATGGTGAGGAANCGTTCTTTGCCAACAAGTTCAGCAGCTTTTTGTCTTGACTGCTCATCAGGTGCCACGAAAGCCGCAACTACAATGAATCCAGCATCATTTGCAATCTTTGCCACNTCTACAGACCGGCGAAGGTTTTCACTCCTTTCGCTTGCTGAGAAGCCAAGATCACGGCTTACGCCGAGTCGCATGGCCTGTCCATCAAGAACCATAATGGCACGACCATCATCAAAGAGTTTGCGCTCGAGTGCCTGAGCGACTGTTGTCTTTCCTGAACCGGTGAGACCCGTAATGAGAATGGTAACAGGCCGTTGTCCAAAACGAGCTTCACGTTCTTCAGTAGTCACTCTGCTTGAAGAAAGGGTCAAGCCCTCTGTTGCTGGTTCATCATCCCAGTGGGCAGCACCTTCTTCTGGTTCCCGATCGAGGATCATACCTGCACCGACGGTTCCGTTTGTCAGCCGGTCGATAATGATAAAGGAACCAGTTGTGCGATTTCGTCGATATGAATCGTGAGCAATTGGGGCAGCCAGAGTCACACCACAGCGCCCGATCTCATTGAGTGCTAACGTTGGTGCAGGTTCACGGTGAAGTGTATTGATATCAACTCGATATTTGATGGAACTTACTCGGCCTGGTATGACTTTGCCGGTCTGTTTGAAAAGATATTCTTTTCCTGGGATAAGCGACGTTTCATCCATCCAGACAAGCATNGCTTCNAATTTCTGATCAACCTTTGGGAGGTTACCCGCTCGGACAATCATATCACCACGACTGGAGTCAATTTCATCTTCGAGTGTGAGGGTTACTGACTGAGGAGCAAATGCTTCATCACGTTCTCCATCGAAAGTCACGATCGACTGAATGCGACTCTTNTTGCGAGAGGGCAAGGTAATAATTTCATCACCCTTGCGAATAATTCCTGATGCAACCGTCCCAGCAAATCCACGAAAGTCGAGGTTTGGTCGAGTGACGTATTGCACCGGAAAGCGAAAGTCCTCCATGTTGCGGTCAGAACCGATATAGACCGTTTCGAGAAGATGCATGAGTGGTGGACCCTCATGCCATGCCATCCTCTCACTATTTGTCACAACGTTGTCACCTTTGAGTGCAGAGATTGGCATGAAGTGCACATCGGGTAATTCGAGTCGTGCTGCAAAGTCAACATAGTCGCGACGAATAGATTCAAATGTTTCCTGGCTGTAATCAACAATATCCATCTTGTTGATTGCCACAATAATGTGCTTGATGCCAAGAAGAGAAACAATAAAAGAATGACGTTTTGTTTGTGGAAGAACGCCATGTCTCGCATCAATTAAAATAATCGCAAGATCAGCAGTGGATGCTCCAGTGGCCATGTTTCGTGTGTACTGCTCATGACCCGGCGTATCAGCTATGATAAATTTTCTTTTCTCGGTTGAGAAATAACGATAGGCAACATCAATAGTGATTCCCTGTTGCCGCTCGTCCTCAAGTCCATCAGTAAAGAGTGCAAGATCGACTTCTTCGCCAGTTGTTCCGTAACGCGTAGTATCCTTTTTGATAGCGGTAAGCTGATCCTCATAAATCATCTTGGACTCGTAAAAGAGTCGGCCAATGAGTGTGCTTTTACCGTCGTCTACGCTGCCACAGGTAATGAACCGCAGAAGTTCTTTCTGTTCATGTTGCGCAAGGTATTTATCGATGTCGGTAGCAATAAGGGATGATTGGTGAGACATAGACTAAAAATATCCCTCTCTCTTTTTCTTCTCCATCGAGCCGGCTTCATCNCTATCAATAAGCCTGCCTTGTCGCTCTGAGAATGTGGTCAGTAGCATTTCCTGAATAATTTCTGGAAGAGTCGTAGCTGTTGAGTCGACGGCACCCGACAGTGGGTAGCAACCAAGGGTACGAAAGCGAACTCTTCGCATTTCNGGTTTCTCGTTTGGTTCCAACTGCATCCGATCATCATCGACCATGATCATGACGCCGTCTCTCCATACAATTGGTCGTTCTTTTGCGAAATAAAGCGGTACTATGGGTATCTGCTCCAGATGGATGTACTGCCAGACATCGAGTTCGGTCCAGTTTGAAATTGGAAAGACTCGAATGCTTTCGTTTTTCTTTACTTTGGTGTTGTAAAGATTCCAGAGTTCAGGTCGTTGGTTTTTGGGATCCCATCGATGGAAATCATCACGGAAAGAAAAAACTCTTTCNTTGGCACGACTTTTTTCTTCGTCACGCCGAGCGCCACCGAAGGCTGCATCAAAACGATAGGTATCGAGCGCCTGCCGCAGAGCCTGCGTCTTCATGATGTCAGTGTGGACTTTACTACCATGAGTAAAAGGGTTGACTCCCTGTGCCCGACCTTCTTCATTGACATGAACAATAAGTTTAAATCCCAATTCTTTCGCAATATAATTATCGCGCAATTGATACATCTCCTGGAACTTCCAGGTGGTGTCAACATGCATGAGCGGAAACGGTGGTTTGGCTGGATAGAATGCCTTCTCGGCTAATCGAACCATCACGGCTGAATCTTTGCCGATTGAGTAGAGCATGACAGGGTTGTCAAACTCAGCGGCGACTTCGCGAATGATGTGAATGCTTTCGGCTTCAAGCTGTCGCAAATGGGTGAGCGAGTAGGCGGTCATCGGGTCTCACGTTTTGGGAAAACAATAATTTCTCCGTACTGTAGGGGAAATTACAGAAAAGAAGCAATTCCTCCTCAACTACAGTTTTTGTCGTCTTGTCACAGTTTTTGGCATACTTTTTGGAGATCGTGAACATAGGTAATTTAGCGGAATGTGCAACATCACTGTTTGGAGGCTCTTCTGATGAACACACACTGTCAAGGCTATATTTTGCCGCTGAAGAGATTTATGGTGATCGTTCTCCTTGGAGTTGTTTCTGCGATTGCTTATCCGCAATGGAGTGAGGCAGCCGAGCGAAATATCATTGTGTTTGTGACAGATGATGAATCACCAACTCTGGGTTGCTATGGTGATGATGTTGCGGTGACACCGGCTATNGATGCTTTGGCGGCTGACGGGGTTGTGTTTGATAACGCATTCGCAACAACAGCAAGTTGTTCAGCAAGCCGTTCCGTCATTCTCTCTGGTTTACATAATCACACTAATGGCCAGTATGGGCACCAGCATGACTTTCATAAGTTTGCAAGCTGGTATGACGTCATCAGTTTGTCACTGCCNCGAGCATTAGCACGTTCGGAGTATCGAACGATTCGTATCGGAAAGTACCACGTAGCGCCGGAAGAAGTGTATCACTTCGAAACCGTCCTTAAGGGNAATCCACGTAATGCAGTTCAGATGGCAGATGCTGCCGCTGATGTCATCAAATCAAAGAGTGATAAGCCTTTCTTTCTCTACTTTGCCACCAGCGATCCACATCGTGGAGGTGGACGTGATGAAAACTCTGCTTTGGAATTGAAACCTGATCTTTTTGGAAATATTAAAAATCGAGGAAGCCATAGAGGAATCAAGGAAGTTTTTTTCGAATCTGAGGACATGCAGATACCGGCCTTCTTACCTGATACGGCAGAAACTCGAAGTGAGCTTGCTCAGTACTATCAGTCGTGTGCTCGTATNGATCAGGGGCTTGCACGACTTGTGGAAATTTTGAAAGAAGCTGATCTCTTTGATAAAACTCTCATACTCTTTACCAGTGACCATGGGATGGCGTTCTCTGGCGGGAAAACAACAGTCTATGAGCCGGGCCTTCNTGTGCCTTTTGTTGTTCGTGATCCATACTCAAAGGGTCGTGGAGTNCGGACTCAGAGTATTGTCAATCANACAGATATTGCACCCTCGTTACTCGATTTTGNGGGTGAACTTGACCGTGCGAAGCAGCGTCCGAAGCGTTGGNTAGAACCAAAAGAATATTGGGAAAATAAGCCGTACGTGATGAATGAAAATCATGGCCCTCGAAAAGGTATTGAAGCGTATCACGGACGATCGTGGNTTCCAATTCTGTCCGATACAGACATCACAATTCATGATGTACATTTTGCATCACATACATTTCATGAAATTCAGATGTATTATCCCATGAGAGCCATCCGTGATCATGACTGGAAGCTCATCTGGAATATTGCACACCCGCTCCCCTATCCATTTGCTTCAGATCTCTGGGTAGCAAGTAGCTGGCAGGCTCAGTATCGGCAGAGCCTCAACGCTCCCTACGGAATGAAAACCGTTGAAGAGTACATATATCGTCCGAGATTTGAGCTATATCATATTGCAGAAGACCCAGAGGAAACCATGAATCTGGCTGATGATCCAAATCAGGCAACAGTACTTCTCAGATACAAAGAAAAACTCAAATCCATGCAACGGAAATTTTCAGATCCTTGGATTACTAAGTGGAATTACGAGTAGTCGCTATCTTCGCCACAGAAGTTGCAGTGAGAGACCAAGGCCGGGGTCGAACTCAATGACATCAGTTCGTCCAGAAGTGAAACTAGTGCCCTGAAAAAGTTCCCGGTCAAAGAGGTATGAAGCCAGGAACTCGAGGCTGAAGCCCGCTCCAATTTGTTGATCAAGCCCAATACCAGCACGCTGGTCAAACACATAGAAACGTTCTTTTTCAATCACACGATCAGCCAGAAAATAAATCTGTGTATCTGTTCGATAGCCGCCAAATAACCATAGTTTGTCAGCTAAACGTCTTCGCACCATGGCATTCACATTCACAAGTGGAAAGTAGTTGAATGTAAGTTCCCAATCATCATTTGGCCGCCATTCAATTCCAGCCGGTAAACCAATTTTTGCCTCTAGTGTCTCATCTGGTTTCCAGACGTAAGCGATTCCCGGAAGAGGATAAGGCAACTGAGATGTTGGTGAATAGAAGAGACTAAAGCTCCAGTCATCGCGTTGGTTTCGTGCAGGTACTGTTGCAAAGAGAATTGACATAAGTGTCAGGTCGCGACCTGCATGAAAAGGTTTATCACTCGCCGAACCAAAGAGGAACGTACCACCAACGGTACTGCCCGAGGCCAGAGGACGAATGTGAGTGACTCCGGTTTCCACCAGCCAGAATTGACTAGGCACAGGTTCCAATGAATCGGGCAGGATTGCATCTGTTGCCAGCTCGAGTCGTCCAAATTTGGCGATCGCTAACCAGAGTGGTTGTCCTTCTTCTGGGATGCCAATAGGTAAAGCTGCTCGAGCAAACTGGGCATTCATTTGCAGGTTTGCCGGTTGATTGACAACGGGTGTGTTTGGAGCCCAGAAGCCACCCATGCTCAAAGGAGCTCCCCGACCGAAGCTAGGCTTTTTCCGTCGACCAGAACTCGGCTCAATCGGGTCGAGGTCAGCGATTGGTTCACTGGCGAACGTATCCTGCTCAAGATTGAAGTCGACCGGTGGGAGGAGATCAATTCGCTGACCTGTGTCTCTATACGGTGTCCATTGGTGTGCCGTCTTGGTCAAGTGTGTTTCTTTTGGTGGCGAATAGACAGGTTGTACCCAGACGATGTCTTGCGCCAAAAGTGTGCTCGCCATGAGGCAGCACCAGAACAAACCCTGAAGACGCAAAAAATTAAGTAGCACAGTAAAACCACAGTTGGGTCATGAAATATGAGAGAGACCTTAGCGAGCCTGTCAATGGCGTGCAATTCCGGAACATCTAGCCTGGTGGACCTGGTTGCTAACCCCGTCCGTTGATTCATTTTGAAGTAATAAAGCAAGGCTTCGTCGAACCTATCACGTAGATATATTTTCCGACGCTCTCTTGGATGAAACAGATTGCCTGCTTCAGCGTTAACCAGATACAGTCCAGTGAAGGGAGATTGCAGATGCTATTCGAGAGATCGTGACGCTCACAATCAAAATTATTCTTGAAAAAGCATAGGTAGACGAGTCACAGTATTCATATCGTATTGTGTAACTCAGGTGTCGTGATAACTTTCAGGCGGAAAGAAACTGAGGAGAATGCCGGCATGCAAAT
>NZNR01000014.1 GCA_002694955.1 Planctomycetaceae bacterium | reverse complement strand
GAGCACACCAGTGAGTGCCCTCAAAGTGTTATTTGTGGGCGGGGTAACTTGATGAGGGTCATAAGCCTTCACGTCAAGGAGTTTATCGACCAAAAAGCAGTACCATTCGTTGTTGATATCAACTATCAGACTGATTGAATTGATGCCGGTTGGGGCAGCGGGAAACTCTAAGAAAACTCGAAGATCAATAGCTGGGACAATTCGTCCTCTGATGTTGATTAGTCCAGAGATAGCAGGTGGCGATAAAGGAACGCTGTTGATAATTCCTTTTTGAAGAACTTCGGTCACATTATCGGCTTCAAAGGCAAAACATGTATTCTCAATAAGAAATGTACAGCAGCGCTTTTGCTCTGTTTCTTTGGACGTATTCTTGGCTATGTAATTCATGAGCAAGAATTCTCCTCTGACCACTGACTCGCGGCAGCAATATCCATCACTTCAGTCGCGCTACCTCCAACTAGAAGAGTGCCCAAAAGTCCATTTTTTATTGCTGTCTTCTCAAGCGGGCCATGACCTGTTTCAACGTCAATGATTTTGCGAACGGCGATCGCCTTATTTCCCAGCTCATCGGGAAGGATAATGCCGACTAAGGATCCGGTAGATTCCTTTCCGACTTCCTTCGACGTTTGTAAGAACTGATCGGGATCAATGAGTTGTGTCAATGCACCATTCCGTTTTACAAAATAGGAATCTGCAGCGGGATCAATTTCCGACTATTGGAAATTCTCAAGGCGTTGTACCTGGTTCAAAGGAACAGCGACACGGTGTCCATTATGAGTTTCGCACACAAGGTAGCGGGAAGATTCTTGAGCAACCGCTACATGTGCTTTGGATATGCTTTGGAGATCACCAGCACGACGAGTGAGAGCCGGTATATCAGCAGCAATGGTTATTCCACGGAGGTCAAGAATGAGGACGACACTGCCATCACCCATGACGGTAGCACCAGAATAAATGCCCATCGGTGCTAAAAGACTGCTTATTGCTTTAACAACAATAAACCAGAGACCAGTTGTTTCTGCACCCTGACTGTGTTGGTTTTCGGATGTTGTGACAGCATCCACCACCAGACCAAATTCGTGGTTGTCTACTTTGATAACAACAACAGTTCCTAAGGGTGGCCGTTTCTCCCAGTTACGAAGTCCGAGCCACTTATCAAGGTATATGACTGGGATTAGTCGATCACGCAGTCGCAAGACGGGAGCACCTTCAAGTCCGTCGATCCGATGACTTGTGCCAGTTCTTTTAAGAGCTACGATCTCTTGAATATATGCTTGTGGTATCGCAAGTCTTTGTCCATTACTGGAGACAATCAGTGCGGGTATGATTGCAAGGGTAAGTGGAATCCTCACACGAACGACGGTGCCGACACCACGCTGGCTGGTGATATCAATAGTTCCACCGATAGATTCGATATTTGTACGAACAACATCCATGCCGACACCGCGACCGGATATATCAGTCACAGCCGCGGCCGTAGAAAAGCCAGGNTCAAAAATAAACTGAAAAATNCTTTCATCAGACATNNCAGAAGCTGCATCGNCCGTGANGAGACCTTTTTCAACTGCCTTTTTACACACAGCATCAACTGAAATACCTGCTCCATCATCTGATACTTCAATAGTGACTTGACCACTCTCCTGAAAAGCACGTAGAGAGATTGTTCCTGAAGTGGGCTTGCCAGCGATGGATCTCACGTCTTTTGACTCTACGCCATGATCTATCGCGTTTCGAATTAAATGGGTAAGTGGATCACGTATTTTTTCGATGAGAGTTCGATCAAGTTCAGTGTCAGAGCCATCGATAAGAAGATCAACTTTTTTGTCACACGCTGCAGCTACATCACGAACAATGCGGGGAAATTTATTAAAAAGTTGGTCGATTGGAGCCATTCGTGTTTTCATGGCCACTTCTTGCAACTCACCTGTCACTGCATGAATTCGATTAACTGCGTCCAATAACGCGGGTTCATTGGTGGTCGTTGTTCGCAGTTGGTTACGGGCTAGAACGAGTTCACCAACNAGATCAACGATGGTGTNCAGTAGTTGTACATCGACTCGTATAGTTGAGTCGAAAGTGGTATTCGAACGCACGCTTTCTGAGAGTGACGGAGTGTCAGTGCTTGCTACAGTTAGTGGTTCGNCAGTTTCAGTTTGGTCATTTGGGGGAGTTGATACAACAGGCTGTTCTTCAGGTGCTGGTGCTGCAGGATCATTCTGTTGAATGGAATTATTTGTACTAGAGGGTGTTGATGTTGGATGTTCTTCTATTTGATTATTTGGTGTGGCAGCAGCTAACAGACAGGCGNCGTCCATTTTTTGACAGAGATCTGGGAACGTCGTTTCACCTTCTTTACCTGTTGACTCAATAGCCGTTAAGAATGTTCGAATAGCATCAACAAGTTCGAGAAGTAGGGACGCCAGCTGTTCATCGAATTGGAGTTTTCNATCACGAAGGAGGCCAAGAAGATGTTCTCCGTGATGTGACAAATTGCTTAATTTCGTAAAACCAAAGAAACCACACGTTCCTTTTATCGTATGAATTGTCCGAAAAATACTTGCTAAGCGGTCGGGATCGTGAGGATTCTTTTCAAGTGCAACGAGGTCNTGGTCGAGTTGTTCTAAGTTTTCCGACGCCTCGATTAAAAACTCTGAGATGAACTCTTCGTTGTCAGCCATAAAAAGACGCCACAAATCTTTGAAATGCATTGCAGTATGAGCCAGATGCCCTCTGCCTCATCTCAACGATACATTGCGAAAGCTTAAAGTTGACGAATGCGCGAAAGCTTTTGTAGCTGATAAAGAACAGNCCAGTCCCTATTACCAGAACAAATGATAGATGTGGGCATTCGCTCTANTCAAAATAGGAACATTCAAAACAAAGCGGTTTATGAGATTTTCTTGTAATATGCAGAGTTTTTAGAAGTCATCTCATAAGAGCCGTGCTTTTCGAAGTACNAATGTTAGTGTCACCGTAATTACAGCTGAAACGATCCAGAACATTTTGTATCCATGCACCCATTCGGTTTCTGGCATGACTTCAAAATTCATTCCATACACACCGCACAGGAAAGTNAGTGGCAAAAAGATAGTGCTTACAACAGCAAGGCGATTCATTGTCAAGTTTGTGCGATGTGTCATCACNGTGAGGGAAAAATTCATGGCACTCTCGAGAATTTCACGGTTTGCGGTAATGTCAGCCAGAAGCCGCTCCAGTGTTCCAATCATATTGCCCATAAATTGCAGTGTTGCTTCACTAACGAGCGTGGTTTTTCGAGAAACTAACTCTTCCAATACTCGCCGAGCAGGTAGTACCCTTTTTCTCAACGCTAGAAGTCTCGCAGAAACATTTGCTAATTTTGTAAGCGTCGCTTCGTCGGCAGATCGCCGCAAAGCTATCCTTGTTGCCTCTACCTCTTGATCGAGATAACTCTGTACAGCAAGGAATTGTTCGATTTGTTTATCCCAAAACTCATAGAGAAGGAAGCTTGGTGTTGCAGCATGTTGTTCAAAGTCTCGAATGTAGTCACGGCGAACAGCGTGGAGCACGCTACTAGAGCCGTCAGAAAATGTCGCAAGGAGGCCTTCAGAAATAACAATATCAAGCACTTCGCTTACGATTGCCTCNGAGNAGTCCCTCGCTCCTACAAGGCGGATGTGNAAGGTGTCATCGGTTCTGTGCAGCGACGATACCTGATCATCTATGTTCTCTTGATACTCAGAACTCAAAATATTCTGAACGGGTGGCTTGTTAGCGAGACGCTCTGGTAGCTCTTGCTTGAGATCAGAATATGTCTGGTCTTGAAGGTTTGTGTCTATCCAGACAAAGCGGCCAGCGGTAATTGANGAGGAAACTTCGGCAATTGTTATATCGCCGTGCGATTTGTCACGAAAGTCAAGGAACTCAGCACGTACGTTAGAATGGGATGACATGGTGGTGTGGGGCATTTCTAAAGTATGAGCGGTAATCACAAGGCTCCCTTAACCCTTTGGATGAAGNCTATCAGGGTTAGAAATACCACGTACCGCTGGTGCAGTCCAAGTTCAATATTTGTGGTGGAGGCAAAAATTATTTGCGTATTTATCGAGAATTGGTGTCCCATTCGCTAGAGCTAGAGCTTTATGATCTCACCTTGGCCCAATGTTTATGACAAGCGTAAAACGATTCGCATTGGTTGTGAATTGGATTGAGCGATGAAAAGGTAACGACGTTAAACAGGAAACGAATGGTTCCCTCTTCTCAGTCAATGAGTCAATCTGACAATCAGGCTAATATTCATCTTGGGATTTCTCCGATCCTTCGAAACGCAGAACCCTACCCAAACGATGAGAAATGGGCAGGCTATAATGCACTGATCTTATTAGTAAGCCTCATTGCTATTGGCATGCTTGCAATTGGTGTCGTTGTGGAGCTGACGCCCTCAGCAAGATCCTTACTCGCTTATGCCGATCTTTTCGTCTGTGGCGTATTTCTGATTGATTTTATTATAAGTTTGATTCAAGCCCCGAACCGTTGGAAGTATTTTTTTACCTGGGGATGGATCGACCTTCTTTCATCGATTCCTATATTTGATTGGATGCGGTTGGGTCGAGCAGCCCGTATAGTTCGAGTTATTCGAGTTATTCGAGGCATTAAGGCCACGCGTTTTTTGGCATCACTTATTTTTCAGAACCGTACAAGAAATGTGTTGTTGGCTGGTAGCTTTGTTGCGGTTGTTGTAATTTTTTCATGTAGCTTCGCAATTTTGCAGTTTGAAGGGGCTCATGGGGGGAACATTACGACAGCTGAAGATGCTGTCTTGTGGTCAATCTGTACGGTCACAACGGTTGGCTATGGAGATCTTTATCCAACAAGTTGGGAAGGCAGGATAGTTGCTTTTATTTTGATGGTGACTGGTGCGAGTTCGTTTGGTGCTTTATCTGGATTAATTGCTGGACATTTTTTACAGCATGAAGATGACCACCAAGATGAATTGAGAGATCTCACTGCCCAAGTGGCATCCCTTAGACAATTGATAGAAGAGAATGGAATGCCAAGGTCTTCGTCAGCCAGTCCGGCTTCAGACAAACAATCTGGTGAAGAGCAGTGTCGAGCTGCTTGAAAGGCTAATGAATTGAAGGCCGTGCTGCATCGATTCTGGCTGTTTGCCTCTCGGTATGATTCTCGTGAATACGGCCCAAAGCTGTGTAGAGATCTGGCTGTCGAGCGAGGCCGAGTAAGGAATGTGCTGCGAGGTATGCGATCGATATTTCAAGGAGGCAATCGTAGGCACCAGTAATCTCAACTGCCATGATTGTTGCTGTAAGAGGCGTGCGAAAAAGAGCCCCGATGCTGGCCGCCATACCAGCAACAAGGCAGACAGAGTGAAAATCAGCATCAACGCCGCCAACCATGAATGCATAACTCGTTGAGAAAGCTTGGCCAGAAAGAACACCAAACAGCAAAGCAGGGACGATAAGTCCACCAGGTGCACCGGTTGCATAACTTATAGCACTCAACGGAATCCGGGTAGCCAAGAGAAGAAGCGTTGGAATCAGAGGTAGGGAATTTTGTATAGCATCCTCAAAAATTGTGTGACCAATTCCAAGTACCTCAGGTTTAACCAAGAGGATGACTCCGAGAAGGCACCCCCACGCACCTGTAACCAAGATAAGTTTGTTTGGTCGGTGATGAAATTGCTGAAAACGTTTTGCAATAGAGATAAGAAACATTTGGAATACAAGACAGACGATCCCAGTAAAAAGGCCCACGAGAGCAAATGTTGGTAGCTCCATCCAATCACGAAATCCTTCGAGCGAGATCGGTAGTTCTAGAACTGTGCCATGAAAAAGTCTGCAGACCCAGTCGGCAATTGCACAGGCAAGAATTGTTTCAAAGCAATTATGAGCATGAAATGGTTGCTTAAGTAGTTCAAATGAAAAGACAACACCTGACAAAGGCGCATTGAAGGCTGCAGCTAATCCGGCTGCAGCACCAAGTTCGACTGCCCGTCTACGGAAATAGACTAGGCCAATTCCGAACTGCCGCAGGACGATTGCAGACATTGCACCGATTTGAACACTAGGTCCCTCCCTGCCCAGTGGCATGCCGGATGAAAGTGCACAGAAGCCAGCAAGAAATTTAACCCAGAGAATCCTAAGGGCTCGGCGCCCCCCTACTGTGCGATGAGCGTGAAGAACTGCAGCAATTCCGCTGCCTTCTGCTTCTATTGCAAAACGGTGAACAAGGAATACAGCCGTTGCTGCCAGGATTCCACATGTCAGAATTACTGCAAATTGAGCCGCCAGTCCGTATGCTGTTGCAAAGACTGCGAGTTCCGTTCGCACTGACTCGGCAAGATTCATTACGGCATGAAATGCAACTGCAGCGAGTCCTGCGACAGCACCTATAAGAACAGTGCCTACCTGTTCTCGTAACGGTGGGACGTCATTATCAGTTGGTGGGTGGTACGTTGCCATGGAGACACATTGTGTGGGATTTTATGTAACACCTAGATAATTGAAGTTGTCTGATTTGGTACAAGATAACTGCAGAGATGAGAATTGTGTTTATAAAATAGTGATACCCAAAATATTTTTCAGAATATACTCATTGCCATGATTCAGCGACTATGGCTTGTCTTAATTCCATTATGTTTCGTGCTTCACGCAATCGAGGCAGATCCGCGGGCTGTTTTTTTGGTCTCGCTTTTTGCGATCGTACCTCTGGTTGAAATCATGGGCATTGCCACTGAACGACTCGCTTACCGCCTTGGCTCAGTTGTCGGTGGTCTTCTTAACTCCACTTTAAGTAATGCTCCTGAATTAATTATCGGTATTGTTGCATTACGGAATGGCCTTGGACGAGTGGTGAAAGCATCTCTTACCGGTTCAATAATGGTTAATTTACTTGTTGGGTTAGGCTGTGCTCTTATTGTTGGTGGATTGAAGTATGGAGTCCATTCATTTGACAGGCGACAGTTGCGGTCTTCTGGCTTAATGCTTGTCATGTGTGGGTTTTGTTTTATTGTTCCTGCAGTCTTCCGCATTGGAACACCAGAGGGGACCAGAGATCTCTCGATCGAATTGTCATTTATTCTGCTGGCAATTTATGTCGGAAACGTATCAATAAATATTTTTTATAGTTGCCGTAAGGCACAAGATGCCAAAATAGAGTTGGCAAAGACAAAAGACTCATATTCAGCGGGAAGAAGTTTTGCGATTCTTGGGATCAGTGGAGTAGCTCTGGCAGGTGTAAGTGAAGCAGTCACTGAGTCACTGATTCCGGCGACAAAAACGATGGGTTTTTCTGACACCTTCAGTGGGATTGTTCTTCTGGGTGGCGTGGGAGGTGTTGGAGAAGTACTGACAGCAATTCGCTTTGCACGTCAAAGGCAGCAGGAACTTGTCATGGCGGCAACAGTAGGGTCAACAATACAGATGGTACTTTTTGTTGCGCCGCTGCTCGTGTTTACAGGACAGTTTTTTGGTGAATCAATGAATCTGTCATTTTCGATGTTTGAAGTTGTCTCGATAGTATTAGCAATTATCGTCGCAAGAGAGATTATCAATGCTGGCAAGGCAACGTGGATTGAGGGACTTATGCTTTTAGCAACGTATTGCATCCTTGCAATCGGCTTTTATCATCTTCCGGATGCAGTTTTGGCACGTGATCAAAGTGCCGCGGAGGGAAGTGATCGGACCACCATACGACGAAACAAGTAGAACTAGCCGGGAAGTTAATTTGATGAAAGTGTTAAAGCATTCTCAATAAGTCCGATATGGGAATAGGCCTGTGGATGATTGCCAAGGGTTCTTTGTAAGAGGGGATCGTACTGTTCTGGTAGCAACCCTTCTGGTCCGGCAAGTTCAATCATTGATTCGAATAAAGACTCCGCTTCATCGCGGCGCCCTGCTTTATAAAATGAATCGACTAACCAACTTGCGCAGATAAAGAAGCCGCCCTCCCTACCAGGTAAGCCATCATCAGCAAGGTATCTGAAAACAGTTGGCCCCATTCTTAGACGTTTATCAATGGCATCTATAGTTGACATAAATCTTGAGTCCGTGCAGTCGACCAGCCCCATGAGTCCAATCATGAGAGATGCGGCATCAAGGTCATCAGCACCGTATGCAGCGGTGTATGCATTTGAGTTCTTGTGCCAAGCCTTTTCGAGTATGTCTTCGGCAATAGTCTGACGGAGTTTTTCCCACGCCGGTTTTTTTCGATCAAGAAAACGTTCAGAAATTTGATACGTATGCCNCGATCAACNGNAAGCCAGCACATNACNTTGGANTGNACGTGATGTCNTCGAGGTTTACGGATTTCCCAGATGCCATGATCTGGCTCATGCCAACGCGCTTCAACAGCCCCAACCATTGCCTCAACAAGCCGCCAGTGTTCACTTGATACAGGTGCCTCAGCTAAAAGAAGTTGCCAGACAAGTTCAGCAATTGGACCAAAAACATCCAATTGGACCTGCCCACGGGCGGCATTCCCTACTCTCACCGGTCGAGAACCAGCATAGCCCGCAAGTTCGGTAATTTCTGCTTCAGCACCAACTTCGTGCCCAGTGACAGTATAGAGAGGCATTAAGCGTTCAGGTGCTGCTGCTCGATCGACAACGGCGAGCATCCAATCAAGAAATGCCATTGCTTCAGAGAAAGAACCTAGCTTTACCAATGCTGATGCCGACATGGCGGCATCTCGAAGCCAGCAGTAGCGGTAATCCCAGTTACGAATTCCACCGAGGTGTTCGGGAAGGCTTGTTGTTGCNGCGGCTACGATGCCACCGGTTGGCCCGTAACAAAGTCCCTTTAAGACAAGTGCACTGCGGCGAACAAGAGGACCTTCTCGCTTCGGTAGTGACAAGCGATCTGCCCATGATTCCCAATATGACTTAGTGCGNCGGTAACGTTCTTGNGGTGGNAGAGTCTGCTGTTCACGTAATGAACCAGTGCCGTACCGTAGNTCGAGCCGCAGCGGTTCACCTCGCAGAGTGACTTTGCCAACCGCAGTTTGGTGGGAGCCCTCGTCGAGAAGTTCCCATTCAACACCTGGAGCTCGTAGAACAATCGGGTCGATCGTATCGTCAATTTCGAGCCCACCATCACGAATGACCAGTCGAGTGGGAAGCCTTCCAAAATCGAGTCTCGGTGCAAATGTAATACAAACTTCACCGCGCCCTTCAATTTGACGAATTAAGTCAGTTCGGCCAGCACGTTGTGTAGGTTTTCCAGCAGAGCAATCTAAGAAGTCAGTTACCGTTAACCGGGGCCAAGTTGTTTTNAATACAAGAGAAGTTCCATCGTATTGTTGCTGAGGATCATTATCTGGCTTGGCAGGCTCGATTGTGAAGTGCCCCGCTGCCGGACCACCAAGTAACTCAGAGAATAATGCTGGCCCATCGACACGAGGTGCACACATCCAGCTAATTTTTGCACCAGGAGAGACAAGCGCCATGACTCGTCCATCAGAGAGCAGAGCGTGCCGTTCAATTGGTATGGCATCAGCACCAGCTAGAAATGCCTCTCGTGCGCTAGCTAACCGAGCCAGTCTTCTTGCAACCTCAGTAGGATCATGAATTCGAAATGTTGCAGCGCTNTCTCCAGTGCCAACTTTGACAGATACATCTGGGCCATGCAGCCTGACAAAAGCATCCTCGTCCGTTATGTCATCACCAAAGTAGACAACNGCAGTNGCACCGACACGATGTCGTAGAGCATCTATGCAGTCTCCTTTTGAAGTATGCACAACAGCTAATTCAATAACTTTCTTGCCGGATTTAACCCGTACGTCNTCCCATGTTGCGGCCCCCGCAAGAAGTTCATTCACGGCCTTNTCAGCTTTTTCATCNGCAACATTTCGATAATGAAAAGCAATCGATGCTGGCTTCGTTTCAATATGAAATCGCTTATCCTCAGCAGCGATGCGATGCATCTCATCAAGTATTCGCTGTCGAAGTAAGACCTGTTCGTCTGTAAGCGTACGCACAAAATCTTGGTCAAATTCGCTTCCATGAGATCCGACTAACATGATCTGTCCGTCAAGAGAACTCAGATTTGCAAGGTCAGAGAGTGAACGACCAGATATAACGGCGCAATGTGTTCCTGATAGNGTGGCAAGTGCTCGAAGTGCTATGATTGATTCTCGTACGGGCTTTGCATCGTCTGGATTATCAACGATTGGTGATAATGTGCCGTCGTAATCAGTTGCGACAAGTAAAATAGGTACACGTGCAATTGCCTCAAGGGCCTGATCAAGATCATCTTCCATAATGTGNGTATTGCCTGGTTCGTTCCCGGTCAAAAGGTGTCTCCAATGGTGTAAAGTCGAGGGTGGTAATTAGGAAGAGGGAGCGNTGGTTTCAATAGGTNTCGACATCTGAGCTGNCGAAGAANCCNCCTCTCTTGCATCAAGGGCGTGNGTGAAGTCNGATGCCCAGGTGTAGACGGTTCGCTTTCGGACTCGTTGCCGGAGGCTCCGCATACGACGAGTCTGTTCTTGGAGAGGCATCGTGATAGCCTTTTCAATAGTGGCAGCCATGCCATCGATGTCGTGAGGATTAACTAATACTGCTCGATCAAGTTCAACAGCCGATCCAGTGAACTCTGAGAGAACCAGTACACCTTTTTCATTTTTTCTACTCGCCACGTACTCTTTCGCGACAAGGTTCATTCCATCGCGAAATGGAGTTACAAGCATGACGTCAGCGGCTAGGTAATAGGCAACGAGTTCTTCTATAGGGAGACTNCTGCGAAGGTAATGTACAGGTACNGCTCCTACAGTTCCAAATTCACCATTAATATGGCCAACGAGTTTTTCAATCCTATCCCGTACTTCAATGTACTCATCGACACTTTCACGAGACGGAACACTCACTTGAACCAATACAAGGTCGTCTACGGTATGGTTTCCTTTATCGAAAATTTCATAAACTGCGCGCAATCGCTGATCAATCCCCTTTGTATAATCAAGGCGGTCAACGCCTAGCATGATTGTCCGATTCTCTCCAAGATCAGATCGGATGGCTTTTGCATGTTCAATAATCTTGGGATCATTGGCGAGCGCCTCGATCCTGTCGTAGTCGATTGATATTGGGTATTCCTTTGCGAGCACCCTTCTTCCATCAACGTTGACTGCTTGCCCACTTCCACGATGCGATGTGTATCGATTGACAAGTCGTACAAAATTCTGNGCTCCATGACGAGTTTGGAACCCAATGACATCAGCACCAAGCATGCCTTCTAAAAGTCGCTTTCTCCAAGGTAGCTGGGCGAAAAGTTCAACTGGTGGAAAAGGGATGTGAAGAAAAAAACCAATTCGAACATCAGGACGTAGCTCACGAAGCATTCCGGGAACGAGCTGAAGATGATAATCCTGAACCAGCACATGACCGTTAGGAGCGGTTTCTCTAGCAGCGTATTCAGCGAAGCGTCGATTGATTGCTACATAGGGAGCCCACCATTGGCGGTCATATTGAGGGGTTTGGCATGCATCATGATAAAGCGGCCANAGAGTACTATTCGANAACCCTTCATAATAATCACGGACCTCTTCACTCGAAAGATGAAGGGGAACGTTATAAAGCCCATCATGCTCGAAAGGCAGGCAATCCGTTTCAGCGCTTCCCGCCCAACCGATCCATACACCTTTATTTTCACGTAGGATGGGCATGAGCGCTGAGACAAGACCACCAGGGCTCGTCTCCCATGGACTCTCTGGGGATGTGCGATGTACAGGGAGTCTGTTTGCAATGACGACAAGGTCACCGCGCCTGTGATTTTTGCGAATTGTGGAAGTATCTGGAGAACCCAAGGAAAATCCTTGCTGTCAGAAGCCATCAAAAGAAGAAAGAAGGCATTTCAACNNAGGTTGGAATGACTTAGCTGTTGAATGGTGGGGGCACAAACCTATTTATACTTATTATTCACAGAGAAAAGTATACACAAGTTTTCGTTCTTGTTGGCGTTCTTTGAAGACGTCTCTAGCCGAATACCCTCTGACAGGTCAAACTACGTGGGAATTGTCGATAAACTGTTGATACCGGCAAGTGATGTGTTCGTAAGGAGAGGTGTGTAGATCGATGCGGGGTAATGATTTTGTAGAACCGCTAGGCATGCGTGTTTTAATTCGAAAGGATGAGAGCAGAAACCAGACTCGTGGAGGCATCGTCTTGCCAGATCAGGCAGAAATCCCAACGATTACGGGCAGAGTTGTCGAGGTTAGCCTTCAAATAGAACGAGATGCTGACTTTCCNATCGAAAAGTATGACAAGGTTTTATTTCATCCACGNAATTCNATACCCGTTGATTTTGAACAAGATAANCTGCTCTATGTTGTTCCTATTGAAGATGTCGTCGCAGTGTTCCGTCGTGACGAATCATCAACGCCTCAAAGAAGAACCAAGGCAGATCCAGAGGAAGAATAGGCCGACTTCATTCCTGCACGGCGTAAAAATCTTTTTTTAAAGTAGACCAAAACTTTTATTTATGAAGTGACAAACACTCGACCAGTAGAGAGTGGAATTGGAAATTGAGTTATGGTCAGTTTCCTGAATAACTTGGAGTGTTGCAACTTCTTCAGGAAACTTTTTTATAAGCCGCATTGTGTTTTCTTTCGGTATNAGCTCATCATTAGAGGCNGCCAGGATCAGTGTTGGACATTGAACGTTGGGCGCGANGTCAATTGAGAGGTATGAATCCCTAAGTAGCAGTCGTATTGGTAGGAATGGCACGACGCGTTGAGCAATTGCCTGAACACTGTCAAACGGCGTGATGAGAAGAAGTCCCTTTGGCTCGAACTCTGCAGCTACGTCGATTGCTAGGCTTGTGCCCAGACTGCGACCAATAACCAGAATATCGACATGGTTTTTTTTTAGGTGCCTATAGATGGCCAATGCGTCGTGCCTCAAACCTTTTTCTGAGGGATTGCCAGTGCTGTGACCGTAGCCTCTGTAATGCACCATATAGATTGCGACATCTGCAATCCTTNGTGAATATTCTGGTAGAGACACCGACACGTCTTCTGCATTTCCACCGAAGTAGAGGATTGCTCGTTTGCTCTTTAGGTTACTTGCTGAGAGTTGGACAAGAGCCTGCCCGGTATTCACCTGTATNTGATCAACAGTGTAATTTTGTTTTTGACAAGGAAAGTAAATGAAGGATCGTTGTGTTACGAAAAAGAATCCACAGAGACCTAGATAGATGAAAGCGCAGAAAGCACAGATTAAGGCCAGGATAAATGACATTCGTCGTGTGGGTAGGATTTGTGAGNTCGTAATAATATATTTGTGACAGGGTGATAAATAAGAACGGTCTTCGTCAGTCAAAGCACATGATCTGCATGACAAAAAAGATACCCTGAGTAGCCGATTCTGATGCTTTGGGCTTGAGTATAACGTACTCTTTTGACAATCGCAGAAATGGACTTCGGAAGATAGGGTGTGAAAAATCTGCCAAATTAATTGGGCCACGACGGGCTCGATCCCCCCTAAAGTTTTGCAATTGCTCCCAGAGGTAGATTGGTGTGGTGTGAGAAAAAACGGAGAGGACGGGATTCGAACCCGTGGACCAGCTTTTGACCGGTCACGTCTTTAGCAAAGACGCGCATTCGACCACTCTGCCACCTCTCCATATGGGGGAAATCAGTGCTTTCAATTTCCTNTAGACGAGAATGTTCTNCCGCATCATTCTTAAGCACTAGCAGGTTACTTGCAAGGAGGTACTGGAGAGGCCGCATGGAAATGCCCNGTTTTACNATTTGCCCACGCTACACGAACCATCTGTTGGTTTGCATTATTTCACTATTTTGCAGCCAAGCAGTACTGGAAAAAACTGTTTCAAGTAATGAGCCAGAAANCACTGTTGATNCAAGTGGGATTGCAGNTCATGTCCAAGTGCTTGCGGACGATGCNTTCGAAGGNCGTGAGGGTGGCCATCGTGGTGGGCGAGCTGCTAGNAGTTATATAGAGCAAGAAATAAGACCGCTTGGGCTCATTCCGGCAGGTNCNAACAAGAGTTATTTTCAGTCATTTCCAACACGATTTGGAACACTTCGGAATGTCTTGGTGATGATTCCCGGTAGTGATCCGGTTCTACAAAGCGAAGTTATAGTCGTTGGTGCACATTACGATCATGTGGGATATGGAAACAAACGGAATAGTTTTGGTCCATTCGGATATGTTCATAATGGTGCTGACGACAATGCATCGGGTGTGGCTGGTCTGATCAAAATAGTGGAGACGCTTGCAAGATTGCCTGATCCGTGCCGACGGACAATTTTATTCGCATTCTGGGATGGTGAAGAGCAAGGGCTACTTGGTTCCAAATACTTCATAAATAATCGCCCAGATTGCATGCAAGGCAAGAACATCGTTTTCTCAATCAATCTAGATATGATTGGTCGGCTTCGCCACAGGCAACTGAGCGTTTTTGGTGGACGTTCAGCGGTCGGCCTCGAGACACTTGTTACTCATGCGAACAATCGGCACGAAAATAAATCACTGGAACTGATCTTCAACTGGGAAATTACACCAGATTCAGATCATTATCCGTTCTTGAAAGCAGAAGTACCGACGCTCATGTTCCATACGGGGCTTCATCCAGACTACCATCGTCCGTCTGACGATGTTCATCTTGTTAATTTCAAGGGTATCGAATCGGTTTTGGAGGTTGTGTTTCAAACGCTTTTGCAGGTTGCAAATAATGCAGGTGATATGCTCCCGTTTCGGAGGACAGCTTTTTCTGAAACAAACGTGTCTAGAAAGAAGCTTGAGGAAAAAGCATTTTTACCGGCAGGAAGTCGTGGCCGCTGGGGTATCGGGATTCGAGATGATCCAGCCAATCCGGTTGCTCCAGTAGTTGTTGGGATTCGTGTGGGTTCACCCGCGGAAAGGAGCCAACTGAAAATCAAGGATCGAATTTATGGAGTAGGCGGGGTTCCGATAACTAGTCAGCAAGACCTTATGACGCGTCTTTCGGAAGTTCCACTTGATGAAGGTATTGATGTGCTTGTGTCACGACGAGGGCAGTTTNTGAAATTAACGTGGACCGAATNAAATNGCTGTTCTGGGAACAGCNATNAAGGANGTCTGTGATAGAAGCTATTGAGACGGCTGGATGAAAAAAGAGTCAGTCTTCATCTTCCCACTCCTCGTCATCTTCATCTTCCCACTCGTCATCTTCACCCTCATCTTCATACTCATATTCTTCATCTGATTCTTCNTCTGATTCTTCATCGACCTCTTCCCACTCTTCNCCGTCTTCNTCTACATCATCGTCTTCATATTCGTCTTCATATTCATCGCCTTCGTCTGATTCTTCATCNCCCTCTTCGAACTCTTCATCATCTTCGTATTCNTCGTCTTCNTAATCTTCGTCTTCATATTCTTCATCATCCCAATCCTCGTCTTCATCTTCAGAAATGATGGTCGGGNNGGAATGTAGTTGATCTCTATGTGAATCAAANAAATNATCTACCAGCAACAATTCAGGGAGTTCGTTCCAACAAAACATTTCCCTATGACATTCGCCTTGTTGCTTAACGGGATTCAGAACTANTGCCACAGTTGCGTCTCCGGGGGTCGATTCACAGTATTACTTGAGGAAAATTCCACTANCGTAAATTTTGCACGAAAGTAAAAATTTTTACCAAGCCCGCTTTACNATTTCAAATTAAAAACGTAGAGGTTGCCTAAATCATTTGAAAAATTGTACTCCGACAAGTCGTTGTCGGCTTTTCTGAAATATAACTTGCGTTCTTACTCTACATAAGTGCAACAGTCCAGACGCTATTTGGAAGACCTTGGGCAGGATTTCCAAAAAACAACTAGCTTCAGGNCAAGTCGGCGCTATGCCATCGGAGGGGGCGGCTCAGCTAAGAGGCTGATAATGCCGGAGTCTTCCTTAATTTTCAGGATCTTGGGTCTGGTCCGGAGAAGATTCTGGGGGCATGGCGGGAAGGTCTTCGATTCGGCCGAGACCAAATATACGGAGAAAATAACGGCTTGTAATGTAGAAATTGGGGCGGCCTAAATCGTCACTTCTGCCACCAATAGCGATAAGGTCGCGATCGAGAAGTTGTCGAAGCATCTCTTCAGAGCCAACACCCCGAATCGCCTCAACTTCTGCGCGGGTAACAGGTTGGCGATACGCTATTATTGACAAGGTCTCCATTGCAGCATTTGAGAGTCTGTTCTCAGTTGAATAATCAAGAATTCTTCGTACCCATGGTCCAAACTGTGCCCGGGTAATTAGTTGAAATCCTCCCGCGAGATGTTCGATACGAAAGGCTGTTCCAGCCTTGTCAAACAACGCATTGAGTATTTTAAGGAGAGAGCGAGCGCGGGTTGCATCAGAAAGCCTTGCTAGTTTCGCGAGGCGTCTCACTGGAAGTGGTTCACGAGCAACAAAAAGGGCTGCTTCAAGCCTTGCTAATTCGTCGCTCCGAGGATACGACGCAACGACCGGTGGTTTTTCACGACCGTGCAGTTTCTTGAGGAAAGTATAAGACCGAAGAAGGGGTTTGGTACAGTAAACATCTCGTGAAATGTGATTTGCATGTCGTGTAATCGATNGCTGCGTTAGCCACGGTAGTCTCTTCCTTGCTTTTTTACGCATTAGAGAGGAAACAAATCGTGTCATTAGATCTACTTCTGTAAGACGGGAGAACTTGTCTCAGCCGAGATGAAGAGTTTGATCGCGTAGGAAACGCTACTAATTATTAAAACGATAGGTTGCTCGGTGACTTNGCTGTGATGTGAGTAGTGGTTTTTTGTTGCCAGTCCTGTACCTGCTTNAGCAGTCTCTCATATGTTTCATATTCGGTTGCGGCATGGGCATGAAAGAGCCGTTGCAGTTGGCCTTGAGCATCAACGGCAACCCGACAACTTCCATGGTACCAACCACTCTCNTCATTTGCAGGCTCGACAGTCAGGCGNTGTGCGCCTGTAGAAATCAGTTGATCTCTAAAGTAAGAGGTAGGTGAGTTCACTACCGCGCTATGTTGTGAATGTTGTGATGAATCTGGATNGGCTNCGATATTGGAAACGTCAGCTCTCGCGAGATGAGATGCTTGACGACCCAAAAGCCGAACATTTGGAGCGTCATTAAAAGCAGTTTCCTGTTNGCCCGTGGACGATGCGACNGATGATTGGAATAGTGATTTAGAGAAATAGTTGATTGGTGTGATGAGTAATTCTCCGCAAAATGTACGCATTTCAGGCGGTATTTTATGCGAGAACATTGCAATCATTGGCACAATAATCATGCACAAGAACATCAAAAAAGTACGGAATTTCATCGTTTTACTAGCAGTGATTTATCGAATGATGGAAAAGTATGGCAACAAGACCTGTGAAACCGGACGATACCTAGAGAAACGTGCGAGAACAACGGGAAACTGCAGGGACAGAGTAGGTTGGAGGCCCTTTTCTTAAAGGCTTTGACATCTTTTTTTACTGGTTTTTTGACAGGCCAGGGCTCTGCACCAACTTTCAGCGTAAACGCAGTAGAAGTACTTTCACTGGTGTGTTTTTTGAAACAAGATGCGGTTTTAGGCTAGGCGATTTATGTGACTGAAATCACAATAATTTGTGATTGAAAAGTGCACAANGTACTTCTTGTATAAGTGTAAAATTTCCCTCCAATATTTAGTCATGGCGACCATAGCAATTAGTCTGTGCGGAGAAGGTCGCGGGCATGCCACGAGAGTCTGTTCTCTCATAGAGCGACTCGAGTCGATTCATGACATTCGGGTTTACTCATACGACGACGGCTATAAATTCCTTCAAGATAAGTTTTCTTTTGGTCACCCAACAGTAACAGTNTCTAGAATCCCTGGCATAACGTTTCAGTACAATGGTGGTCGACTGGATGTGATGCAGACAATAAAAANAGGCTTGGAATATTATGCCAATGAAGTCGGTAATCTAGTTGATCAGTTGATCNATGAACTTGATAAATACAATGTATCATTAGCTATTACAGATTTTGAACCTGGCCTGCCGAGAGCGGCAGCACGTTATGGAATTCCTCTAATCAGTGTTGACCATCAACATTTTCTGCTCGCTTATGAACTCGATGCGTTACCACAGATACTTCAGTGGCATGCGTGGTTTATTGGAAATGCCGTGTGGATGTACGTCAGCGAGGCCTCNGAAACAANAGTTTCGTCNTTTTTTNAGCCCAAACGCCGTTTAGGTTGGGAGCACGTAGTGCAAGTTGGTCCACTTCTNCGTCATGAGATCACCTCAAAAGTGCCTCGGGACGCAGGGTACGTTCTTAGTTATCTGCGGAAGCACACCCCTTTTTCGATGATCGAAATTCTGGCTGATTGCGGCCTTCCAGTAAGAGTGTACGGCCTGGGTGAGCGAGATCCGATTGGACAACTAACTTTTCGGCCGATCGACCAGAATCAGTTTGTCGAAGATCTCACCAATTGTCGGGCCGTTATTTCGGCAGCAGGTAATCAACTGATAGGAGAGGCGTTGCATCTTGGAAAGCCGATGTTTGTTCTGCCGGAGGGTTCTCACGGAGAGCAGTCGATGAACAGTTTTTTTCTTCGAGCAATGGGATGTGGAGACTTTGAGTACCTTGAACACGTTACCTTGAGTCAAGTTAAGAACTTTCTCGGTAATCTTGATCAGTACGGCGTTCCATTGCAGAAAGTGGTTGGGCAGATGGACGGCACGGACGCAGTTCTCGAAATTATTCAGAGATGGGTGGATCAGCAAGAAGATAGTTATTCAATTTAACAAATTGCAAATTAGAGCGAATGTGCTTTCAAGTTTTTCACAATCATTGGGATGATTGCTCGAATGGCTCTGCCACGGTGACTTATTAAACCTTTGACAGCCGGAGATAATTCACCAAATGTCTGATGATATTCAGGAATAAAAAAGTAAGGATCGTATCCAAATCCTTCTTTGCCGTGAGCAGACTTGGTAATTCGACCGTAGCAACGGCCTTCAGCCATGGCTTTTACTGTTCCGTCTGGTGCAGCCAACGTTGCATGACATGCGTAATATGCTACACGGCGAGAAGAGGGTATATCGGTAAGTCGGTCAATAAGTAATGCATTATTCTCGTCATCATTAGCCTCCGGTCCTGCGAAACGGGCCGAATAGACCCCGGGTGCTCCATCAAGGGCTTCAACGACCAACCCGCTATCCTCTGCTAAGACCCAGTGGTTGAGAGCCTGGGCTTGTTGAACAGCTTTCAAGGCTGCGTTATCCGCAAAGGTGGTCCCGGTCTCATTGACACGTACAGCAGATGTGAAATCAGCTAATGACTGGCATTCGATGTGAAATGGCTCTAGCAGGGCGGTGAGTTCCTGCTGTTTACCTGCGTTGGTTGTTCCAAGGACAAGTATCATTTGTAAAAGGTGAGGTGTCGGTGTTCATGCCACACGAGAGAAAGAAAAAGCATTTCGTTTAGAATAATTTCTAACGTCGCCCTAACGGGTTTCGGGGTACATCAATAGGCCGAGGGTCAACATCAAGAAGAATACCGTTGATTCGCTTAGGAAAAATCTTTCCATTCGCAAGTTTATCAGGATCAGGGCCAAGGCCATTTTTTATTCGAATAATCTCAGGGTGAGGTCGCTGAGAGCCATCTGGTTGTTCAATCGTAAGCTGTGAAAGACTTCCTACGCAGACAACACTTGATTCTCGATCATGGAATTCCCAAGCCTGCCAGCCTTGCTTCCTTAATGCCTCTGTCAATCGGTGTGCATTTTCAGCAGCTTGAATTAATCGACTCTCTGCACCACCGTCTTGCGAAGTATCTATAGCACCTTGATCGAAACCTCCAGCTCCAGTGAATGTAGCAACACGAATGCTGTAGCGGCCGGGGCAATCGAGCAAGCTATGATTAACATCGGCATTCATTTCAATAACAAAAGAATCAAGGTGAGGTCGATTGAAATATTCCGGGGGTAAAAGTGGATTTGGGATCATGAATGCCATTCTCATTGGACCCGTCGATGCTTTGTCGAGGCCGAGCATGCGACGAAAGTCAGAGAAGGCACGGCTTTTCCCTTTGTCACCCGAGAGCGCTTGAGGCTGCAAGCCTTTGATTTTTGAAAGAGTTTTTTGTGCCCTTGAATCATCGCAGGAGGCAAAGTCGCCA
>NZNR01000013.1 GCA_002694955.1 Planctomycetaceae bacterium | reverse complement strand
TTGAGACCTACTGAAACAGTAAAAGTTCCACTGCGAGTCAATCGTAATAACAACGAAGGGCCAATTGATGTCAGTCTTTCAAAAATGCCGTCCGGTGTTGAGGCGTCATTTGAAAAACAGATTCCAGACGGAAAGTCAGAACTGGAGATTGAACTTTCTGGAAATCAGTCACTTGGTGATAGGCAACGAGATGTGACCATTACTATCGCCTTGAGTATGGCTCAGAATTCTGTCGAGCAGACATTCGACATAAATCTGCCCATTGTATCACGGCCGTCTTTTGGTCGTTTACCACCCGTCTTTCTCCAGCCAGGAGATACAGTGAACCTTCGGGTACCCATTGAAAGAAATGGATTTGCGGAACCACTCACACTGGAGCCGGTGGAATACACGAAAGGAGCGCTGTGTCGTCTGCCAAGCGAGCCAATCGAAGACAACAACATCAAGGTTCTTGTGGCAGCCTCAGAAGATGCCGAAGAGGGGAAGCAGACACAACAAATAAAAAGTAATGTTTTTGGACGGGAAGTTTCTGTGCCGCTGACACTCATTGTAACAAAGCACCCGTTTACGATGGAAGAAATGGTGTATGCAGCGGTCCTTCCCGGTCAGCAGAAAAAGATTGATATTACGTTTCAGCGAGATTCTCTGGAGTCATTAAGTAGGACGCTGACTGGCGGGTTGCAGGCACTGACAGGAGTTGATCTGGCTCCAGCAAAGTTTGATGGGCCTGTCATTGTCACTGCGGAGAGTTCACCGTCTGGAATTACCGTCGAACAGGCATATCTCGAAGAGGGTGCTCTCCGGTGTGGAATCACAGTCGATGTCACAGAGGATGCGTTGCCCGGTTTGTACTCGCTTCCACTTGCAGCAACAGCAGATCATTTAGAGACGCACGGGCTTCTTGTTCTACGAATTCAAGATCCTACTAACGAGCCGGGCGTGCTACCAGAACCAATTGTCTCGTCGATGTCTAAAACCATTCGGTATCGTCGAGGTGGCCTGAAAGGTCGAAGCACAGAAGAATCAAAAGAGCTGCTGGCTTCGTTGTACGGTGGCTCAGAACAATCAAAAAAATCTCTTATGTCTGCTCTGGCGTGGCTTGCAACAAAGCAAGCTGAAGATGGGTCATGGCAGCCCTTAGCTGCAGTCGAGAATCTTGATTCTGGCATGACAGAGGGGCCGGAGAACCTTTTGGCGATGACAGCTGGCGGGGATAGTGTGTCGACAACTGCTCTGGCACTCCTCCCGTTTCTTGCCGAGGGAGTCACATATGAACCTGAATCTGCTACTGCCGTGTGGTTAGAGAGTTATCCAGAAGTGGTGAGAAAAGGGCTCACATGGCTTGGTTCTTCTCAACCTCAAGTAGATCCACAGGGTGTTGGCCCAGTTGAAGTTGATTTGAGAGGTCTCATTTCAGGAGTGGTTGCGGGTTGTGAAACAAGCTCTTTAAGTGGCGATGGAGCATTGAAGAAGAATGCTGTTTATGCGCTTAAAAGTTTGGCGGATCGGCAGACCAAAGAAGGCTCATGGCAGTGGTCTTCCACGGAAACAGCGGAAACCGTATTGCCTACCTTACGCTCGATACTTGCAATGCGCGTTGCCGAATCATGTGGTGTGAAACCCTCGGTCGCTACTCTCAAAAGAACAGATGTCTTTCTTGAATCTGCAGCCTGTGGTACTCCAGAAATTCCTCAGTCACGTTTTGGTCTTGCGCCCGCGGGGCCTCCAGACCCAACAGCGACAGCCGCGGGCTTGCTTCTTTTGCAATATAAAGAAGAACCCTACGATTCACCTGCAATGATCGATGGCTCTCGTTTTCTCTCAGGGTTTGCTCCACCTTTGGAGGGAAACTCCTATTCCCAGTCTGTGGATTTTCTACTTTTATCGAGTGCTGTGCTTCGGAACATCGAGGGTGAGCAATTCGATATGTGGTATGCCAAGGTCACGGCATTTTTACTAAGGACACAAGAGCAGGAGGAAGAAGAGCTTGGTAGTTGGGACCCAACCCTCTTTGCTGGAGAGACTGATAGGTTGCAGGTGACTGCGCGAGCCATTCTCTGTCTGCAATTGCCTTACCGGTATTTGCCACTCTATCGTTCTGAGAAGTAGCACGATCTGTGCAGAATAGCTACTTTTGCATCGACAGGAATTTTTCCAGATTCTTTTGAATCGTATTACTACCGGGGTCTTTCCGTAGAGCAATAACCTGGCAGCGAATAGCCTCGTTGGCATTGCCGGCAGCTGCATAGCAGTGAGCCAATGTGTCAAGAAAACTTGCTGAATCAAAATCAAGCTCTAAGGAACGTTTTGAATACCGAGTTGCTCGCACCAGATCTCCCTCAGTATTTGCNACAAGCCAGGCATATTCGTTGTANGGATTTGGTTCATCCGGNTCNCTATCGATACGCTGCTGAAGTTTCTTCAATGCTCCTTCAATGAGTTCNNCGATGCGTCCCTTGTCGGCAGGTGAGAGACCAGGGGAGTGGTAGTATGCGATGAGCGTGTCGATTTCCTCAGGATACTTTTCAAGTGCTTTATCGAGAGCATCTCTTTCACCTTTTCTATTATTGTTTTCTTTGTCAGCTCGAGACAGAAAGAACCGTTGGCGAGCGGCGAGTGCTTCTTTTGAGTAGCCAAGAGAATCCATAACCTGAGTGTTTTTTATCGTGCCATGTGAACCGTCCAATATGTCTTGAAGGACAGCAGAGGCCTCTTTGCATCGGTCAAAGTCATTAAGTAGTTCGGCCCACTGTATTGAAAAGGGAATGATCTGCTGGGCAGAAAACTTTGGTGTCAACGTAATGCGACGATATTCACGGTCTGCCCAATCAAGAAGTCCCCAGTGATCGAGGCGGACAGCAGCCAGCATTTGTTCATTCGTCTTATTGCTGCATAAGTCAAAGGCTCGTTTGGCCATCTCATCTGCCACAAGTTGATTTCCATTTGACTGTTCGCAGCTTGCTGCGGCATAGAGCGTAATCGATTGATTCTCAATAGTTTCCTGCAGGTTCTCCGGAAGATGATTTACAAGATCGGCAAGCCCAAAGTGTGCTGCCCAAAAGAGAACATCAGCAGTTGCCAGCATGTTTTTTTCTGAATTTTGTGGAATGTAGTCAAAGAGTTCTCTGGCCACAGTAACACCACGATCAGGAAGNCCAGCCTGTGCNGCTGCACGCGCCTGGCATCGAATAACAATCTCTCGTGCAAGATCCTGCACTCCACGTACGGTGGTATTANTTCCGAATGTCTGCGTGTCGAATGGTGTCAGTTCAAGGAATCTTCCTAGAGCGGTTTCAAGCTTATTGAAAGTATTTTGTTTTTGTTCGAATGAACTTTCTAGGTGATCTGCCACCAGAGAGAAGTCGATCAGTTCCTTTATAAGAACCGCTGCTGGACGCTGGCTGGTACCAAGTTCATCGGAAACNTGTGCCACGAGTTGTGGCCAGTAGGGATCAANGGGTNTCCACTCCTGTAGCAGGATGAGTGCCGCNAGGTATGAGGCGCTTGAAGATCGATTTGTTCGAATCATTCGAGCCAGAGGCTTGACTCCTACATTTGCTTCAAGACGGATGAGTCGGCTGAGTGCGCTAATTTGCTGAGAGAGTGAACTGCCAGAAAAATTCTTCAGGAGGTCCGACACTTCTGGTGGATCATCTGGGCCAACGAGTGACACCGTTTCAAGAATCCACTGAGCGCGGAGGGCAGTCTCCAGATCTTTATTTTGATCTGCTGCAGCGAGTAATTGGTCAATTGCATGATCAGCAATTATGCGTAATTGTTCAGTAGCTGATTCACGTGTCGCATAATTCGTGTCACCAAGTTGAGTAATAAGGTCAGCAACCTCCTGCTGGCTTATTGAATCACTTCCAGCGGCACTGCTGTTCGCTGATGCCGTGGCAGAAGGAAGGGTAAAACATGCAAGAAGTAAAAGCAGGCTGAATTTTTTGCCGTTTAGCGTGCCGGGTGTCTGCGATGCTTTCATGCCAAACGCTCCCTCATGAGAGACCAACATCTTCTCATAATGTATAGTAGCAATTTTGACTAACCGCTTCTTTATTTTGGGCAAAGTGGCTGTTTTTATGGTCCATGCGAAACGACATATATTGTCATAACTCAAACAAGACTTCCATTTTTGGCACTACATGCGGTGTCGTCGAGATGTTGTTTATTCTGGCTCGATACCAAGGTCACGAATAGTGACCAGAGGCTCAAGAGGGATGCCTCGTGCTGCAAATGCTTCNGCNGCACCTGCGAGTCGATCAACGACCGTAATCACTCGCTCTACCTTGAGTCCAAACTCAACCGCCCGATCGATGGCAAGGAGAGAGGAACCNCCGGTCGTTGTCACATCNTCAACGATTACGACCCGATTCCCTTTCTCAACGGGACCTTCTATATACCTCTGCATTCCATGGCCTTTGGGCTCTTTTCGGACCATAAACCCTTTCAGTGGAAGGCCTGCTGTTCCAGCTATGGTGACCGCGGCACCTGTAATAGGGTCCGCTCCGATAGACATACCGCCGATGGCGTCTGGTAGCTCACCAAACGATTGGAGGCGTTCTAGAATTGTTTTACCGACGAGCATGGCTCCCTGTGAATCGAGCACAACTTGCTTTGCGTCAAGGTAAAAGTTGGCTGTACGGCCTGAAGCCAAGGTAAAAGTACCTCGTTTGAGTGCGCGTGCTTCGATAATTTTCAGGAGTTCGCTGCTAGTTTCTGTCATATTTTTTCAATCAAAGAGAGGATTTTTGCCTGGTCGGGATTCTAACAAAAGAAGCCAAACTTAATTTGTCTTTCCCATAGCGAACGATGTCGCCATCATTCCTTTGACTCGAATTCCTCTGAACGTAGACTTTTATCGGAAAACAAATGAACTGTACGACCTATTGGTACAACGTGTTTCAGTCTGCGGCTTCGTTCATGCCGGTGTCTGTGCATGCCACGCGGTCCATGCTTTTAGTCTTTATCTTGTGGTTTTTTCCATGGGCAGAGATGCAGTTTGTGCAGGCAGGTCCGTTGGCTGATGCTGTTGAAAAAGCCAAAGTAGCAGCGGGTGTGACCAGAGAAATTCCTGTGCCAGAGCTGGACGTACAGGAAAAAGGTGTTCGACCTGCTCTGCCGCCAACCGCAGGGAGTGAACCTCCTCAGCGAGTCGAAGTTTCAACAGCCAGTGTCGCGGTGCGTTTACCTATAACCGGTGGCCGTGACACCGCTATCCGAGCAGCTATTCTCCGACAGTTGGATCGTCTGCAGGGCACACCAGGCCGACGTGGTCAGTTAGTTCTCCAATTCGATGCAACTAGTGATGAGTACGCCAGCAACAGTGACTTTGGGCGATCGCTAGAATTGGCACGATTCTTAACTGACGCTCGGATGGCGAATGTNAAAACAATCGCGTATCTGCCTGATGGTGCTCAGGGCCATGCGGTTTTGGTTGCGCTTGCCTGTGAAGAGATTGTCATGTCTCCTGATGCACTGCTCGGACCCGTAGCACCGAATAAAAAAAGGGCAGATGATACTGTTCGCGCTGCATATAAAGATATTGCTGGTCGTCGCCGAACAGTTCCACCGCCTCTCGCTCTGGCACTGGTGGATCCTTCGTTGCGAGTTGTCCGTGTCATAACGGAAGTTGGTGATCAAATTGTTTTGTCGGAGCGCGTGCCTGATTTGCGGGAAGAAGTGCAAGTTTTCCAGGTTGAGGATATCGGTGCTCGGCCGCTTGTTCTATCTGGGCGTCGATGCCGTGAAATTGGTGTTGTGCAATTACTTGTTAAAGGAACAACTGATCTGGCACGTAGCCTCGACATTGATCCGGAACGACTAGTGATCGATCCATCAATGGAGCGGGGTTGGAAGGCTTCCGTTGTCAGCCTCTCTGGGCCAATATCCAGTGACAATGTTGCAAGGGTTCGCGTCAGGCTCGAAGAAGCAATCACGAAAAAGTCAAATTTTCTTTGCCTGAAAATTGACTCGGCTGGAGGATCCCCCGAGCAGAGCCTCGTGCTTGCACGATGGTTACGTGATATCAATTCTGCTGAGGTAAAAACTGTTGCGTATATCCCAAACCAGGCGCGTAGTGATGCTGCACTTATTGCTCTCGCATGTGATGAAGTTGTTATGAATGAGACTGCCGTTCTCGGTGGGGAAGGTGCAGCGACGATTGATGCTCGTCAGGCTGATGCAATTGAGACGGCATGGCAACAGATCATGCAGGAAAATTTAAAAACACTAGAATCACTGCCTCTGGCACTCGTCCTGCCAGGGTATCAGGTAAGTAGATTTGTTCAGCAGTCTACAGGAAGGACGGAGTACTTCAGTGCCAGCGTACTCGGCTTAAGAAAAGACAGGGATTCTTGGAAGAAACAACAAGATCTGGCCCCTGGTCCGCTGCTCATTGACGGATTTCAGGCTGAAAACTACGGCTTGACGGATCAGCCCGTGACTTCTTTCTCTGATCTGGCCCAGCGCTATGGGCTTGGTGATGATATTGAACGTATCGAGCCTGGCTGGGCTGATCAGTTGCTTGATGCACTTGCGAGTCCCGGACTTGCGTGGCTTCTGCTGTTCATTGGGGGTGTTGGTCTCTATGTAGAGATACAGACACCTGGACTTGGATTTGGCGGCTTCATTGCAATGGTGGCTTTCATCATCTATTTCTGGAGCCAGTATCTCAATGGAACCAGCGGCTGGTTGGAGGTTATGCTTTTCCTGGCAGGAGTCGTCTGTCTCGCTGCTGAAATTTTTGTTGTGCCGGGCATGGGTGTTCTTGGTCTGGGTGGTGGGCTCCTTATCGTTGCCTCGTTGGTGTTGGCTAGTCAGTCTTTTGTACTTCCAGCAAACAGTTATCAGGTTCAACAACTGCAGGTCTCGCTATTAGGAATTCTTGGTGCAGGGATCGGCGTCGTTGCATTCGGTGTGGTTGTTCGTCGCTGGCTTCCTTCAACACCAGTACTGCGACATGTTTTACTGGTACCTCCGGAACATGTCACTCAGGATGCGGCTGGGTCTCTTGATGGTCTGATTGGAAAAACGGGTGTGACTGTGACGCGATTGGCTCCGGCCGGTAAGGCTGATATCGAAAATCAGTTATACGAAGTCTCTGCGGATGGCATGCTGATTGAATCAGGAGCAGCAGTGNGTGTTGCTACGGTACGTTCCGGTCGTATCGTAGTTGTTCCGTATGATCAGGAGAAAATATGAGCCCGCTGTTCTGGATAACTGGCTTACTCCTGGTAGGCCTTTTTGTGATGATCCTTGAGGTCTTTATTCCATCTGGTGGTCTTCTTGGTTTTGTTAGCATTGCCGCGATTGTGGCAGCCATTGCGACGGCATTTGTTGAACAAGGTATTGGTTCTGGATTTCTTGTACTTGCCATTACGGCGGTTGCGATTCCAGCAACTCTTGCCATCGCTTTTCATCTTTTTCCATCGACGCCACTCGGTCGTCGCATTATGCCNAGTCCACCAGAGCCACATGAGTTGGTGCCAGGTANAAGTGAGAGACAACGGTTGAGAGAGTTTGTCGGTAAACAAGGTCGAGTTACAACGGATCTTTTGCCCTGGGGGCAAATTGAAATCGCTCAAGAAAAAATTGAGGCAGTGAGTCGAGCTGGTCCCATTGCTGGTGGATCCATCATTGAGGTCGTGGATACAGAAGGAAGAGCGGTTGTTGTTCGAACAGTTGAAACCATGCCAGAACTTCGGGCATTTCCCGAACCTTCTGAGGACCCAAAAATAGATGATTCACCACAAGAAAAAACGGATGAAAGCCCTATTTCCAAAGCAAAAACGTTCGAAGAATTCGAATTTGATGATTATGAGAAGCCCTCGGGCGCTTGACTCGGTGGGNCATTCGAANCAGGCTTCAAGATATTGAGTTGCNCGCAAAAATAGTGGGTGACGTAACACGAAGAATATCACGGAGTTTTTCATGTCGGGTGTGCCTGGTCTCATCGTATTGGTTGTTGGCGTTGTTCTTCTACTCATCGTGTTTGGGTTCCTCGCTCGCTACCTTCGTCTGTGGTTGCAATCCTATGCTTCAAGTGCCGGCATTGGTTTGTTTGATCTGGTTGCGATGAGTTTCAAAAAGGTTAATCCAACAGTCATTGTTCGTAGTAAAATTATGGCTGTCCAAGCTGGTCTTGGAGATGAAAGTGGCATCACGTTGCAGGCTCTTGAAGCACACTATCTTGCNGGTGGACGAGTGCCGCTGATCGTACAGGCGCTCATTGCTGCCTCGAAGGCGAGGATCAGTGAACTTGACTTTAAGCTCGCTACNGCAATTGANCTTGCTGGTCGGAATGTTCGTGAAGCTGTACAGACGAGTGTTTATCCGAAAGTCATTGACTGCCCGGGNACAAAGAGTGGCCGGAAAACTCTTGATGCCATCGCAAAAGATGGAATTCAGCTTAAGGTTCGAGCACGAGTGACTGTGCGAACCAATCTGAATCAATTGATTGGTGGAGCGACAGAAGACACGATCATAGCCCGTGTCGGAGAGGGCATTGTCTCGGCTATTGGCTCATCTGAAACTCACAGTGATGTNCTCGAGAATCCTGATGTCATTTCAAAAACAGTNTTGGCACGTCGACTTGACTCAAATACTGCATTCGAGATTGTCTCTATTGATATTGCTGATATTGATGTGGGAGTGAATGTCGGCGCTCGTCTTCAGGCAGATCAGGCTGAGGCGGATACTCGCGTGGCTCGAGCCAAAGCCGAAGGTCGCCGTGCCATGGCTGTGGCGCGCGAGCAAGAAATGATTGCAGGTGTTGAAGAAAGTCGTGCAGCCCTCGTTGAAGCTGAAGAAGAGGTGCCGAAGGCTACGTCAGATTCGTTGGCCAGCGGCAAACTCGGTATTCTCGATTACTACAAACTTAAGAATCTGCAGGCTGATACTGAAATGAGACGTTCTATTGCCGCAACACCTGTTCCGGTCGGATCACCCACCTAATTGGATCACCTGCCGAATACATATGGCATATAAATCGAGTGGTCATCTGTGGTCGTCGTGAAGTAGGGAAGGAGAGAGCACATGTTTGTACACGCTCAGTTGAATCCACTGTTTGCAGCTGGTTTTGACTGGCTGGAAGCAGTCTTACCACTTCTCTTTGTTATCATCTGGTTGATGTCTCAGGTGGTTGCCTTCTTTCGTCGAGTAGGTGGTGGTGCACAAGCTCGTGTGGATCAGAATGAAAATGAGACAGATCCTCAGGTGTTTCTCGAGGAACGCGTTGGAGGGAGGCAATGCAAAGCCTGCGGGACATCATTTGTAGCGCCACTCCTTGCAATTGTTGAATGTCCTGAATGTGGTCGTTTAACACCACCAGAAATTGATGGAAATAAGGTCTNAGAAGAACAGGAAGTAAACGATCCTGTGGAAGCAGAGATTAGTGCTTTTCTAAATCGGTACATACAAACAAAGCAGCCAACACCAGTTCCTAATGAGGGATTTGAAGAAAAGACTGTTGCACTNCCAATATCAGAAGACGTTGGTGAACCTAAAAAGGAGCCGATGTCTCGTACCCTTATCCAACAGGATGAAGATAGAGAAACGCAATCTCAGGAAGAGGATGAAATAAGTCGCCACATTCACGAAGTATTTGACCAAGGCCTCAACCATCTTCCAGATGGAATTGTTGAGAACCCATGGTCCGATCTTCGAGACAAGACGGAAAAGGCGGTGGACCCGAGCATTAAAAAACAAACAGAAGAAGCTACAGATTTCAGCGTCGCTGCAATGCTCAAAGACCCTGTCTCCAGGAAGCAATTATTCATTTTGAGGGAAGTGCTTGATCGTCCACAAAACCTCTGGGAGTAGCACACGTTGGGGGCAAGGCAGTGCGTTCTCGTGGGCAAGACGGATAGGCAGAGTGCTGTCATGGAGATGACAGCAGAACAAGCTGTCATGTCAGTATTGTTTCGGTAGCTTTCCAAGTCCCAGCCAAACCACCTCACCNCCCCCTCCTGAGAGGGTGNCAAGGTGNCGNNANTCGCGTCNTCATCGATCCTCGAGCAATCTGAAAATTCATCACTTGAGNGCTNAGTCTGGCTGGACTACAAGAGATGGAGCAGTGGGTTTTCACGCCGACTGCTGTACAGCGCGTAGACGAGGGTAGCCCAAGCCTCGTCTACGCGTTTTTTCGTTCCAGGGGTGACTTTTTGGCAGATCGTGNTCCGTTGTTTTGGCGTTGCGAATAATGGCCAAGGGTGCCATTCTCCCTCCTGATGATTGCCGCCTTATTTTTTAAACTCCAATCCTTACGGAGTTGTTGGTGCAGGAAACGCGTCGTCTTTCTGGCGATCGGCGCATGGTGCGCGCTTTTTTCCCAACTCATTTTTGCCGAGGAGCAGCTTGCAACGGGACAACAGTTTCCTAGGCGGGTTCAAGTTGTCGCATCTCATACCTATCTGCGTGCTGGTCCGGGAGATGATTTCTATCCAACCGCACGACTGATTCATGGCGAGACACTCGAACTCTGGAGTGTGAGTGAATCTGGTTACGGTGCTGTGCGGCCACTCACAGGCAGCTTTAGCTGGTTGNGTGCGGCTGATGTTGATCGAAAAATTGAAGACAATTCTGATATTGGTGTTGTTGTCACCGATGGTGCGGTCTCACGAATTGGTTCACAAATTAATGCTCTCCGGCATGTTGCACAGGTCCGTCTGGAAGCCGGTGAACGAGTACGAGTACTCAATGAAGTACGAATAAAAGAAGGAAGACATGCAGGGCTCTGGCTTCAGGTGGCACCGCCGGCAGGTGAGTTTCGTTGGGCACGATTAGATGATCTTGATTTACCAATTGGCTTGGCTCCACAGACGTCGAGCATGGTAGCTGATAACAAAGGTTCTTTAGAGGAAACATCTGCAGGTATTGCCAAAGTCCGCGAGGCTGTTGATGCTTGGCGCGAGGTTGGTGATTCTCTCTCTGAGGTGATGACAGTAGCTGGACAGCTTCCANTGGAAGATTCTGATGTCCCTGTAGAGCCGGGGCAACTTCCTGCTATCTCGGGAGCACACCGCCTTTTGGCTGAGTGGATGCCTGTTGGAAGTGGTTTGTTCGACATGAGTCCACCAGAGCCTGCAACTACTCCTCAGGCAGGACCGCAAATGGCGCCNGCGGATGAGCTCTCAGATATCGATTTAGCACTTTCAATTGCGGTTACAGGGCCCGCTCAAAATTGGGAACTGGAAACCTTGCGAGAGCGTTTACGAATAGCTTCGGCTCGTGCGTCGACTGGTACAGAACGGCTTCGTGCTGAGGCGATTGATGCGAGGCTGGCTCGATTCGAAACCATTCAAGGAAGGCATCTCGCCCTCGCTGCTCGTGATAAAGTTGAACCATCACCATTGCGTATTGGCTCGTTATGGTCGAGTCTTGGTGGCATTGGCAGTCGGCCTATTCGTCCCGGTGTCATGCCAGGTGGGAAGCCAGCAGATGGCCGGAATACATGGACGCCTCCGGACTACGTGGAAACAAATGGGCGACTCGCTACGGTCGTTTCCCGAAGACCGGATGCCCCTCGGTGGGCTATCGTCGATGCCAATAACAATGTTCTTGTCTTTGTAACNCCATCAACTAGNGTCAATTTGGCTCCAATGGTGGGCCAGCAGGTAACAGTTCGCGGAGCAAAGGGCTATATGCCGGAGTACAAGCGACCGTATGTTGTTGCATCACAGGCTCAGCTTCGCATGGCAACGTCACCAACTCCAGCACCAAAGTGACTGAATCAACGCTGGGAATTTGGGTCTTTTAGATAGCGATGCGTCATGATGATAAAGATATTGGAACGTGGACGACGAATCTGATAGCATCCGAATTAGAGGAGGGTCGACGGATAGGTTTAGGGGCATTCAGTAAACGGTTAGAGAAGCGTAACAAGGACGATTGACCTTTGCGCGTACTTTGCTCGAGGCAGCCTATCGCGTCTTGTCGTGATTAAAACCGCGAAGGAAAATGTCATGCCCCTATTTCAATTTGCTTCTCATCTCTTTTCTCCTTCGCGGGGCCGCCGTCGAAGGCAGGCTCATCGTCGAGAGTTTTGTCATCCAGAGATGCTTGAACGGCGGGCTATGCTGACTGGCACCAATACATTGGTTGATAACACCCCGGGTGAAGCTCTCAACGAGCCGCTTCCCATTGTCAGTGAGCTGGGAGCTGGGCTTGAAACGTTTGACTCGGCTGATGCCTATGCTGATTGGCTGGTTGGCCAGGCAGTTGAGCGATGGCACCATCTATTGGGACAACCAGCTTATGGGTGGGACTGGTGGTGGGACGAGGCGTACCTACGAG
>NZNR01000012.1 GCA_002694955.1 Planctomycetaceae bacterium | reverse complement strand
GCTCAGTCAATCCAATTGGCGTCCGAGCATGTTATGACGAAGGAAAGCGGGCTGCTGAGACGTTATTTATGGATTACCACCGTGCTCATAATGTAAACATTCGTATTGTTCGAATTTTTAATACATATGGGCCAAAAATGCATCCGTATGACGGACGTGTTGTTTCAAACTTCATTCGGCAAGCGATTACCAACGACGCGATCACTATCTTTGGTGATGGATCACAAACTCGAAGTTTCTGCTATCGAGATGATCTAGTGCATGGCATCATAGATATGATGGGTGGTCCTGATGACTTTATAGGACCCGTGAACATTGGAAATCCGCATGAATTCACGATACTTGAACTTGCTGAGTTGGTCATCAAGCTTACAGATTCAAAATCAAAGATCATCAACAAACCTCTTCCAAAAGATGACCCTGTACGGCGGCGGCCGGATATCACACTCGCCAAGCAAAAACTATCTTGGGAACCAACGGTATCTCTAGAGGATGGACTCCAAAGGACAATTGAATGGTTCCGTTCGATTAATCTTGACGAATTTCGGGCACCTACACCGAACTACGGATAACCTTGCCCCACGCCTAGTTCGTCAGTCATATACAACGTCTTTTTCTCACTACGAAAACAAGTAACTTGGGTTGTTGCCTTATCGCGTGCCCGTAACGATCCAAGCACGATTGAGACATGTTTTTTAGTACAACTGCCAATTTTTGCAGTCAATTGCCCCTATTTTGCCCTTCGCTCGACCTGAGATATTCGCTACCTTCTNACATTCCGTGAGAGGAAGGTGCCNTTGCACCAACCCACGATTACTGAGTCCCTGTACCTTAAGGATCTGCTCGATCATGGAACGCACGCAGTTGTCGGCAATTGTTCTCGACCTTCTCGAAAAAGAAACCGGCGAAACCTACGACGCTCTCGAAGATTCGACGACTCTGAATGAAGGTCTTGGCCTCGACTCACTTGATATGGCAGGACTCATTCTGCATATCGAGAGCCACTTCGGCATTCAAATCGAGACTGAACTATTGGACAAGATTCAGAATGTTGGACAAATACTNGACACGCTGGAAGAGAAAATTGCTGCCAAGGAAGGAAAAAACGCCGCTTAGAAGTTCTAGCAATGACAGACACTATCTATGTGTTGAACGGTCAATCTCGAATCCTTTTCATTGGCATGTATTGACATGAATCATTCACTGTCATCCTCCACTGATCTTTCTGGTCTTTGTCTTGTTGAGTCGTACGCAGCAGCATGTGCCCGCTCGTCTGAGATAGATGCACTGGCCCGTGCAAANNATTCCCACGGCTGCCACTCCCTTCCTCCTCGATTTCTGCGGCATGCAGATGAACAAACCGTCATCGGCATGCATTCAGTCGTTCGCGCAATGGCAGNTGATACACAGTCTCACCGTGACATTTGCAACGATGCNGTTATCGCTGCTACCTGCTTAGGTGGTCAGCCATCTGCAGCACGAACTATGATTGGTCTTCGGGATAANGGACCAGTTGCCGTTACCCCACATATTGTTCCNCAATGTTCTCTTCACTCAATGGCATCGGCTGCGAGTGTTGGCTTTGGCATGCATGGCCCTAACTTTGGCGTTGGTGGAGGACCGCATGCAACGGCTGAAGGTTTTCTACTGGCNCTCACGCTTGCCCCGATGCTCGCAAAAACTTCACCGTCTGCTCGCATATGGCTTATTTGCACTGCCTGGGATCAGCAACCCTCCGTTGATGCAAAAGGAGTCNTCACNAACGATCCCATTTGTCGAGGAATGACGTTTGTACTGAATCCTGAAATAGAACAAACCCTCGGCGAGACTCAGCCACGTATTCAGATTGCCTCTAGAAAACAAGACACCTCTCTGAATGTGGTCCCTGCGGATAGCCATTTGAAAGAACTTTGTGAANAGTTTGAAAATGGAAATCATACAACGATATCAGTGACAGATACGTGTGCAATTGAAATTCAACCACTCCCGCCAAAGCAGCTTCTATCGAAATCGGATGAAATGATTTCTAAAAAGGAGGCTGCCTAATGGTTTCAGAACGATCTCCTCGTGTAGTCATTACNGGAGTTGGTGCTTTGACCCCGCTGGGTAATTCATTCAATGAAATTGGTGATGCATTACAAGCTGGTCAGTCCGGTATCGATTGGTATGAAGCTGGTACCTTTGGCCGTCTACAGAAACACGCTGCTGCCAGCGTAAAAGAAGTTTTGAATACAACGGAAAATGCCAGCACCCTACCCAACGAGCAGTTCGAGAAATTATCGCGTATTGAGCAGTTCATGNTTGGACCTGCTGCNAATGCTTTGGCTGATGCGGATATCAACCTGAAAGTTGATAATTCTGAACAGAAGAAACGAATTGGGATTATCNCTGGCATCGGAGCCGAACAACTTAAAGTTTGGGAACGCGACTTTCTTGACAATGGCCGTGACGTTTTTGAGGCNACTCGTCAACCATCACTTGTTCATCAAGTTGCCCAAACTCTTGGCATCAGTGGTCCTGCTACAACTGTTGCAGCAGCCTGCGCATCCAGTGGATATGCTCTTGCCCTCGGGAAAACATGGCTCACATCAGGACTCGTAGATGCCTGTGTTGTTGGTGGATGTGATGTTCTCAGCCCAACAGCGCTTGCTGCATTTCACAATCTCCGAGCACTATCACGGCGAGATGACGATCCTCAAAAAGCTTCACGTCCATTCGACCGCAATCGTGATGGTTTCGTCATGGGTGAAGGCGGTGTCTTTTTTGTTCTCGAAAGACAAGACACTGCAGAAAACCGACAATGCAAAATATACGGAGAACTAGCTGGTATTGGTATGTCGAGTGATGCATCCCATATGGTCACACCATGCAGCAACCCAGTTCAAGCATCTCGTGCAATCACGGAAGCACTTGCTGACGCAAGTCTCTTGCCAAAACAGGTTGACTACATTAACGCACATGCGGCGGGCACTCCGGTCGGTGACACTGCTGAGGCAGGAGCCATCCGTGATGCCTTTGGTCATTCGCATTCAGAAATACCTGTCAGCTCAACAAAGAGCATGTCAGGACATTTGATCAGTGCAGCTGCTGCTTTCGAAGCACTTGCATGCCTTGTTGCGATCCAACGAAACATAGTTCCGCCAACTATCAATCTTGATGAACCAGATGATGACTGCCGCCTTCGACATATCCCACATCAGTCGATTGCATCGCCGGTTCATGTAGCAGCAAGCAATTCATTTGGCTTTGGTGGTTCGAATCTTTGCCTCGTTCTAAAAAGTGCCGCTTAAAAATCCTCTCGTTACCCTCTGGAGTCTTATAGTGTCTGATTCATCACCTACTCTTCCATCACTTACACTTCCTGAAATTGGATCTGCCACGGATTCTTTACTTGAAACACTTGTGGCCCATTGGCACGAAGTCGAGCCACAGCATTCAGAAGATGGACTTGCCGGAAAAGTCTGTGACCTCCATCAGTTCAATTTTCTTCTATGGCACGAGGAAGATATCGCGAGATCTCCGGACGTCACTGATACAAAAATAGCTGCCGTCAAGCGAGCGATTGATAAGTACAACCAGGCTCGCAATGACGCGATCGAAAAAGTCGATGATTGGCTCATTCAGGACCTTGCAAATCGGGGTGTCAAGGCTGAAGAAGATGCACCGGCGGCCACAGAAACACCTGGTGCTGCAATAGATCGACTATCAATTCTAGAACTTCGACGCTACCACATGCGCGAACAACTCGAACGAGATGATGCCTCGCAAGAGCACCGCGAGAAAGTTGCTCAGAAAATGGTCATACTTGACCAGCAGAGAGATCATCTCGTCACTGCCCTTGATCGCCTCCTTCAAGAAATATTTTCTGGAAAACGTCCTTTACGAGTCTTCCGGCAGATGAAGATGTACAACGATCCAGCAATGAATCCATATCTGTATAAATCTGCCTCAAAGCTGGTTTCTTGATACAACAATAAAGCTGTCTGCATAAAGAAGTGCGTTTCATATATGCCATCTTATGAATGATCTACCGCGATCACATAAGAATGTCATGTACGACATCACCATGGACGTCGGTGAGACGGTAGTCTCTACCTTGATGCCGGAACGTGAGTTTTGTGTGATCAAATCCGAGAAGTTGAAGTATTGTGGCGTTGAGGTCATGCACGTGAACAGGGTTATCCGTAATTGAAAACCCTAATTCATCTGTTGCGCCATAGATCGTTCCTGGCTTCGTACCACCGCCAGCAAGCCACATCGTAAAAGCATTTTTATGATGATCACGACCCGGTTCTCGTTTTTTTGCAGTGGGTGTATCTGCATTTCCTTGGGCCAGTGGCGTACGGCCAAACTCGCCTCCCCAGACCACGAGGGTTTCATCAAGCAAACCTCGTCTTCTCAGATCAGCCACAAGCGCAGCCATACCCTGATCAACATCACGGCATTTGGCAGGTAATCGAGTTTTAAGGTTCCCATGATGATCCCAGTCGGAATCAAAAAGCTGCACAAAGCGTACTCCTCGTTCGATTAGCCGACGGGCAAGGAGACAGTTGGCTGCAAATGACGGCTTCCCTGGTTTCACGCCATAAAGTTCCAATGTCTCGGCAGTCTCGGTCGACAAATCAGTTAGATCTGGAACACTTGCCTGCATTCGAAATGCCATTTCGTACTGGCTGATTCGTGTAGCGATTTCCGGGTCTTCGGTTTCCTCAAAACGCAACGCGTTCAGGCCATTGACGGCATCAAGTAATCGCCGTCCATCATCACGAGATCGACCTGCTGGATTACTGAGATAGAGCACTGGGTCACCACTGGAACGAAAACGAACACCCTGGTGAATGCTCGGCAAAAAACCACTCGACCATAGCTGCGAACCAGCACCACCGGCAGGACCAGACAGCAGCACAACATATGCTGGAAGATTCTCATTTTCACTTCCTAAACCATACGTTGTCCAAGCACCAAGGGAAGGGCGTCCACCTCGACCAAACCCACTGTGCATAAACATTTGGGCTGGCGCATGGTTAATTTCATCGGTGCGCAGACTGCGTATGACACATAATTCATCTACCACACCACCGAGACAGGGAAGGTGTTCAACGACATCAAGCCCAATATTGCCTTGCTTGGAGAATTGAAATGGTGAACCTGCAAGAACTTTTTTATCACCTATAAATGCCAGCTTTAAACCATCGAGTAATGCTTCCGGACAGTTTTCACCGTGCCGCTTCGATAGGACTGGCTTTGGGTCAAGCATATCGAGCTGGGATGGCGCACCCACCATGTGGAGGTGAATTACNGACTTTGCACGAGGACTAAAGTGAGAAGAATTCGCAAGAGGTTGATTGATTGCATCANGTTCTTGGGCCACCGGANNATCGCTTGCCAACAATGTCGNTAACCCAACTGCTGAGATCCCTAAACCCTGACGAAAAAGATGGCGACGAGAAACATCCAAAAAATTCATCTTTTGCTCAGNCTTTAGCTGTCTCATACGACCTACCACGCTCTCAGTTTTTGGTGATTGTTTCGTCAAGATTTAAAATTGTGGCTGCTACTACATACCATGCTGCAAGCTCATTTGTATTCACGCTTTCTGGTATATCGATTGATGAATGATCTTCGATAATCAATTCAACTTTTTTTGAATTCGCTGCCAATGCTTTCCGTTCTGAATTCAACAATTCTTGCAAGAGCTTCACTTCTTTTGCTGTTGGCTGCCGGCTGACTGCAATACGGAATCCATGGTCAATACGTGATGCATCAGTGTTATCCGGTGACTCAGAGAGCATGCGTCTTCCAAAAGCAAAGGCAGCGTCGGTGTACACTGGATCATTTAATAGAACCAATGCCTGAAGCGGTGTATTGGACCGAGATCGCCTTGTTACACACGTCATGCGCTCACTTGCATCAAACGTCATAAAACTTGGGTATGGGCTACCTCGCTTGAGAACAACATAGATGCCACGACGGTATTGTTGCTCACCCGGACTCACTTCATATGTATATTTCTGACCACCAACCTTCGTCCACAAACCATTGGGCTGTGGTGGATAGATCGATGGTCCACCTTTTTCAGTACTAAGTAAACCAGCTATAGAGAGTGCATTATCCCGAATGCCTTCTGCATCCAAACGGAATCGCGGGCCTCTTGCAACCCATTTATTTTGAATGTCCTGCAACCGTTTCTTCGAAGTCACGGTTGAAGACTGCCGATACGTTCTGCTGGTTACGATGCGACGAACCAGCTTTTTGAGGCTCCATCCATCTTCCATGAATTCAACTGCAAGACTATCGAGCAGTTCTGGATGAGTCGGTCGTTCACCTTTAACGCCGAAATCCTCGAGTGTGGCGACGATCCCTTGGCCAAAAATCTCAAACCAGACCCGATTCACAAACACTCTGGCTGTTAGTGGATTGTCTTGTGACACAAGCCACTTGGCAAGCATGAGTCGATTCGCGGGACCCTCGGTCATTCCACCGAGCACACCCGGTGTACCCGCATCAACCTGCCATAATGGGTCAGTAAAGTCACCACGGTTGAAGACAAAGGTTTCACGCGGCTTCTCCATTTCTTGCATCACGAGCGTCTTTGCCTCTGGAATAGAAGCCAGCTTATTTTGTAATTGTCTGACTTTCTTTTCCATTGCCTTCAAACGCACATCGGTGTCGTCCTGCTGATCCTGTTGATCTACTAATGTCTCTCCACCACAGGTAGTCGGCTGTTCACTTTCATCTTGAATACCATCCTTCTGTGTTTTGTCCCCCTTAAATTTTTTCACATCTTTCCGAGCATCACTGAGACTTTGGCTGATGGATTTTCGTTCTGCTTCCCATGGATCATGGCTCAAGTTCATTGATGGGCCAATGAACTTGATTGAAGATGGCACCTTTGGATTGGCTCGTTCTGCTTCTGCTTCTGTTGAATTAAAATACGCTGCGAAGCGGTAGTACTCCTCTTGAGAAAATGGGTCATATTTGTGATCGTGACACTGAGCACATTCAAGTGTGACTCCCAACCAGACAGCAGCCGTTGTGTTCACTCGGTCAAAAACCTGATTAATGCGACTCTCTTCCGGATCAGTTCCCGCTTCCACGTTGGTTGGTGCGCACCGATGGAAACCGGTGGCAACCCGTGTTGCTTCATTCGCTTCGGGTAGAAGATCACCTGCAACTTGTGTAATCGTGAACCGATCGAAGGGCATGTCGTCGTTGAAAGCATCTACGACCCAATCTCGATACGCCCACATATCCCGCAAATCATCCCGCTGGAATCCATGGGAGTCTGCGTAGCGCGCAAGATCGAGCCACATCCGTGCCCATCGCACACCAAATTCTTCACTTTGGAGGAACCCATCAACAAGGCTTTCATACGCGTCATCGCGGTCGTCTGCCTCAAATGCCGCAACTAACTCTGGGCTTGGTGGCAAGCCAGTCACGTCAAATGCAAGACGTCGGATCAACTGACTTTTTTTTGCAACTGGAGCAAACTGAAGGTCTTTATCCGTATGTGCCGCCACGATCCAACCATCAATGGTCGGATCAATAATCTTTGTGTCCTGTATGCTAACCGCCGGTGGAGACTGCCGAACTGGACGAACATACGACCAGTGCTTTTGCTGTGGAATCGTGTCTGGCAGTTCACCGCCTTGTTGTATCCATCGACGAAGTATGATCTCTTCACGGCCTGAAATCCTTGGCCCCACGGGAGGCATCGCATCGTCATGCAAACGATCGAGTGACACTCTGCGAAGTAGTTCGCTTGCACTGGGCTTACCAGAAATTATTGCCGGTCCTGAATAGCCACCGGCGNGGAATTCAGTTCGATCATCAAAACGCAGGCCGCCCTCCTGTACATCCGGGCCATGGCATTCGAAACAATGTCGTTGAAGGATNGGCAGAACATCCTTCGTAAAGCCAACNTGCTCTGCTCCATGGATTTGGATTACTGAAAATGCAAGCAACAGCGGAAAAGCTGATAAAGAGATTTTATACATGCATCCACTGACCATCGTAGAAATTCTATCGGCCCCAGGCAGCAACTCTCTCGGCTCTGTCGATTTCCAACAATTCCTTCGCAACNACGCAAAAGAGTCGCGATCACCCTAGGAAGGTAGTTACTTCTTTGATTCTTACGCGCAAGGCACCATACATCAAGAAAAATGNCTGNGTTAGCATAAAAGAAGAANGTTCTTGTACATTTAACGACATCTTTCTTTGTATAAGAACTCGTGAAGTTACACATTAAGATAAAGACATGATGGGTACTTCATTTTATCTTTGGGACATACAACATGGTCTCTTCAAAAAGCACTTTGCTCGATGCTCTCAAAGCACTTCAAAGTATTCTCATACTTTTCATACTGACAAATGTCTGTCATGAGAATTCCGCGTGGTCTGTCGAGAAAAATACTGAAGAACGACCAAACATTTTATTTCTGTTCGCTGATGACTGGGGGCGACATGCCTCGATTCTTTCAAAAATTGATGGANCNGGTGGTATCAATGATGTCGTCCAAACACCGAATTTCGACAAGGTTGCTAGTCAAGGTGTAATTTTTCGCAATGCACATGTGAGTGCACCATCGTGCACACCATGTCGTAGCGCATTACTTACAGGTAGACATTTTTGGCAAACAGGAACTGGCTCAATATTACGAGGTGCTGTCTATGACAGTTCCATCCCGAGTTTCCCTCCACTCCTCCGAGAGCAAGGCTACTGCGTCGGCTACTCCCATAAGGTCTGGAGTCCCGGCACTCCGGCGAATTCACCATTCACAAAAGATGAAAGCTTTAGCAAAAACGGTGGTCGGATAAACCAATTCTCTCAAACCGTAACAAAGCTCATCACTAAGGGAACACCTCGCGAGACGGCGAAGCTGGCAATTCTCGACGAAGTCAGAGGCAACTTCCGTGACATGCTCAATAGCTGTAANGACAAGGCTCCTTTTTGCTATTGGTTCGGGCCCACCAATGTTCATCGAAAATGGATCAAAGGAAGTGGAAAAAAACTGTGGGATATAAACCCCGATTCTTTGAAGGGCAAGATGCCCGCTTTTCTGCCTGATGTTCCGGAAGTACGACAAGATCTTGCAGATTATTTTGGTGAAATAGCTGCCTGGGATGCGGCTGTTGGTGTTTTGCTTGATGAACTCGAGAACGCCAAACTCACTGACAATACACTTGTGGTAATAAGTGGAGATCATGGAGCACCTGGCTTTCCTCATGGAAAATGCAACCTGTATAGTTTTGGTACCGGCGTATGCCTTTCTGTAACCGGGCCGGGTGTTGTCGGTGGGCGTGTTGTTGATGACATGGTGAGCCTCATTGACCTTGCTCCCACATTTCTTGAGGCAGCANATATCAAGCCACCGGAATCAATGACTGGTCGGTCACTCTGGCCACTTCTTCACTCGAAAAAATCAGGTTTTATTGACCCGACACGAGACTGTGTATTTACAGGTCGTGAACGACATGTTGAAAGTGCACGGGCTGATTTCACTCCCTACCCTCAACGTGCAATCCGTACTCACGATCATGTTTTGATAATGAATTTTCGTCCAGATCGGTGGCCGCTTGGAGACCCGTATCATCTTGAAGAGGGACCAGAACCCACACAACAGGAACTTGAAACCAATACGCGGTTGACACTGTCTGATGAAGATGCTGGTCCAACTAAAGCATGGCTTGTTCAATCCCGAAAAAAAGATTCTTGGAAGATGCTCTTTAAGCAGGTGTACGGAAAGCGACCGCATATCGAACTCTTTCATATCAAGCAAGATCCTTCTGAAATGCATAATCTTGCAGGGGAAGAACAGTATGCTGCTGTTGAAGAAGAACTTACTAAGAGTCTTCTCGATGAGATGCGACGTACAGGTGATCCAAGACTTATCAGAGAAGGCGAGTTCTATGAGACGCCTCCAATGGCAGGCCCCTTAAAAGAAAAATCTCCCGGTTGGAAAAATCAAAAAAGAAAGCCATAAAATTATGAAAAATATTTTTATTTGTTGTGTCTTGGCTATCGCTAGTTCATCTGTCTATGCAACTGACAAGCCAAACATACTTTTCATAGCCATTGATGATCAAAATGATTGGATTGGACATCTTGGTGGCCATCCACTCGCAAAAACACCACACCTCGATGCTCTCGCCAAACGGGGGACGACGTTCACAAATGCACACTGTCAGGCACCGCTGTGCAATCCTTCCCGAACGAGTCTTTTGCTTGGCTTGCGACCAACAACAACAGGAATATACGGACTGAAACCATGGTTTCGAACAGTCCCCGAGTGGTCTGACCGTGTCACGCTTCCACAGCACTTCGCGAATGATGGCTACTACACAGCGGCGACTGGAAAAATTTTTCATGGCTTTCGAAAGAATCCAAAAAAGAAAAATCAAGGAACCAGCAAGCCCGATCCTGTCGAGTTCGAAGTGACTGGACAATTTGGTGGCGTCGGAACCAAACCGCCTAATAAGCTGATTCCTGAGACACCCATGGGAAATCACCCACTCATGGACTGGGGCGTATGGCCACTAGATAATGACGACACGCAGAAGGGTGATTATCAGGTGGCTTCATGGACCGTGGAACAAATACAAAATGCACCCAAAGACCGACCATTCTTTTTAGCTGCAGGATTTTTCCTCCCGCACGTACCGTGTTACGCCACGCAAAAATGGTTTGATCTCTATCCCGACGATGATTCTGTTTTACCACCCATTCTCAAGGATGATCGTGCCGACACTCCACGATTTTCCTGGTATATCCACTGGTCTCTACCAGAGCCTCGTTTACAGTGGGTCCGTGAAAACAATGAGTGGAGGAATCTTGTACGGTCATATCTTGCCTGCACAAGTTTTGTTGATGCACAAATTGGTCGTATTGTGTCTGCAGTAGAACAGAGCGACTACGCAGACAACACCATCATTGTTGTGTGGGGAGATCACGGATGGCATCTTGGTGAAAAAGATATCACGGGCAAGAATACGCTGTGGGATCGTGGCACAAAGGTACCTCTTATTTTCGCTGGGCCAGGCGTCACACCACAGCAAACATGTGGTCAACCAGTCGAACTGCTTGACATCTACCCAACTTTGATTGACTTAGCCGGTGTCCCGTCTCGCTCTGATCTGGAGGGAATAAGTCTTGTGCCACAATTAAAGGATGCGACAACTACCCGTACTCGTCCTGCAATCACCAGTCACAACCAGGGGAACCATGGTATTCGAAGTGAACGCTGGAGATACATTCGCTATGCTGATGGAAGTGAAGAACTCTATGACATGCAAGCCGATCCACACGAATGGACAAATCTTGCCACACGTCCAAAATATGCATCGATAATAAAGCAACACCGTCAGTGGCTTCCAACCATCGATCGAGACCTCGTTCCCGGTAGTGCCGCACGAGTTCTCACCTATGACAAGGCAACTGATACAGCAGTCTGGGAAGGCACTACGATCATCGAGCGAACAGACCCAATCCCGGATTAGTCACGAATGAGCCACCGATTAGTCCCATTAGATTTCGAGTATGACACAGGACAACTAGTCTGAATCTGCTTCGAGTGCCTGCAGTAGGCGCTTGACCATTGCTAGATCAATGCCCGAGGGTTGTTGAATCAAGAGCCACCGAGCGTCTCGCTTGGCGATCTCAACGTCATTCAACTGACGGGCCGTGAGCATTCGCAAAAAATGACTCCGAGCTGAATCTGGACGAATAGCCAGCATGGCATCCAAGTATCGAAGCATCGATTGTGCATCTTTTTCCTGTATCGCAATCGACAACAGATTATTAAGCATCCTCGACAATATCTCTCGCGACGTAGAAGCCTCAAGATGACTGTCGTTAAGTGGCTCTCCTGTTTGTTCTCGATATCGCTTCGCAAGATCCTCACGAGTCAGTCGTTTGCCTCGCTCAAAAACATCGATCCACTCTGAGTTGCCATCGGCTCCATCAAATCGCACCAAAAAGTGGCCCGGAAAACCGATGCCATGAATTTCAACACCGAGCCGTTTAGCGAGTTCCATATAAACAACTGCTAGAGTAATGGGTATTCCTTCTCTATCATCAAGGACCTCGTTTACATAGCTATTCGATCGATTGTAGTAATCTGCTCGGCTCCCGTGGAAACCAAGCTCTGAGAAGAGAACCTGATCCAACATCGCAAGACGATCAGCATCGTTTGCATCGACTGGCAATTTTGCCTTGATTGACGCCGACAGTCTCCGAAGATCTGCAAGAGAGGCTTCACAATCAATTTCTTGATTATCGAGGCACGCAATCTGTAATGCAGCCCGAAACATGTCTATGTTTTCGTCATCAACGGCTACTTCGTTAAGAAGCTTTTCTACTATTTGATGATGGTGAACCTGCGAAGCCAGCACACGCAACTGTTCAGATTGTCGTGAGAGTGAATCAGCTTTCAATTGCAGAGCAGCAACTGCAGTCGATCCGGCCTCTGCTAACGACTTCACCAAGGTTGTATCGTTCGCATCAATCTCTTTGAATCCCACCGTTGTTTTTTCAATCTGCGCCCAGACTGCATCATCTGGCTGGAGGCGGGGCACCTCAGCACCACAAGAAAAACGTCGAAACGCCGCTTCTGTACCTCGAAATGAGACAAGCCCAGGTCTTCCTTTGCGTAGATTCTGATCGGACGACACAACAATTTCTTGGTCATTGACGTAGCAGCGGATACCGTCCTCTTCAACGCGAACACGAAGATGATTCCAATCATCTTTACGGTATTCTGGAACATCAACATCTTCAATCACATTCCAAGTGAATACTGTGGGACCATCAAATCGAGTAAATCGCAACCGACCATTACTTGGGTAAAACCCGTAATGCCTATCCTCTCCATCTGCTTCAAATACCAGCCCAGCTGCACCTGACTCATCATCCAATTTGACTTGCACACCAACTTCATAGGGCACACCGGGCAGTGCACCTTTCGCCAGACAAAGGCTTCGTCCACCAAACCCTTTTCCTTTTCCCGTAACCGTTATTCGACCTGCTCGTTGACGCCAAAGCCCACCACCAAGAGTCAACCATTCCGTTGAGTCAAGTTGACCAATAGTCAGCCAGCGGTCGAGCAACACTGGATTCGGGTTATCCAACAATTCATCAATATGGTTAGCCGAGACCGCAAAGCCAAGATTGCGGGTGACCTGCGACTTTAATGTCAAAATACCGTGGACTTGTCCTTTTCGATCGAGCAATGGCCCACCACTATTCCCTGACTCAATCGGAATCGCTAATTGAATCATCTCCGTGCCATCAATAACCCTTCTTCCAGACACGTGACCCACAACAACGCTTCGCTCAAGTCCATGAGGATTTCCAATTGCAATTATCTCTTGGCCGTCTCGAAGAGAATTAGCAGTAGCTAACGCCAACGGCTGCAAACCTTTCGCTTCTATTCGTATAACTGCAACGTCCGCGTTCCGATCAGTCGCATGAACTTCCGTCACATCAAAGGCGCGCCCATCCGCAAGTTCGACTGAGACCGGCCTGGCTTCTCCAATCACATGCAAATTCGTGGCAATGAAACCGTCTGAAGAAATCACAAAACCTGTTCCCAGACCAGCATCATTCCCACCCCTTCCAACATGGCGAATAGTGACTACGGACGGCCTAACGTTGGCAACCATTTCTTCAATGGAAGGAATATTGTCCTCGCGTTGCTCGACGCCCTGCGCATTACCAAACGCACCGAAAAAGGAAGATACAAGCAAGCAAA
>NZNR01000011.1 GCA_002694955.1 Planctomycetaceae bacterium | reverse complement strand
ATTGCTGAAGGGCTTGCCTTGCGGATTGTGCAGTCGGATGTTCCGGAAACATTGCGGAATCGGCAAGTCATTGCACTCGATCTTGGTGCACTTATCGCTGGAACAAAATATCGTGGTGAATTTGAAGATCGGCTTAAAGCAATTCTTCGTGAAGTTGAATCAGCTGCCGGTAATGTCATTCTTTTTATCGACGAACTTCACACTGTGATTGGTGCCGGTGCTGCTGAAGGCGGCTCAGATGCAGCAAATCTCTTGAAGCCTGCACTTGCACGAGGAGAATTGCGATGCATCGGCGCAACCACTCTTGATGAATATAGAAAACATATTGAAAAAGACGCCGCGCTCGAGCGACGATTCCAGCCGGTGTTTGTCGGTGAGCCGTCTGTTGAAGACACGATCGCAATTTTGAGAGGCTTGAAGCCAAGGTATGAAGCGCATCACAAAGGGGTAAAAATTAAAGACTCTGCACTCGTTGCAGCGGCTGAGTTATCTCATCGTTATATTGCCGATCGTTTTCTGCCAGATAAGGCCATCGATTTGATGGATGAAGCGACGAGCCGCATCGCGATGGAATTGCAGAGTGTTCCCAGTGAAATAGATGAAGTACAGCGACGCCTCGTACAGCTTGAGTTGGCTGGACGACAGCTTGCTGAAGAGACTGAGTCACATGCCAAGGAACGCCTTGTCGAGATTGAAGCTGAAGCAACGTCACTTCGGCAGAAATTGGCGAGTCTTCGCGAGCAGTGGGAAGCAGAAAAGTCTGGCGTGGGCAGTGCTCAGGAACTTCGCCAGAAACTGGAGGAAGCCCAGTTGGCTTTTGATCAGGTGAATGTTCAAGTGAATGAGCGGCAGTCACTTGGCCAGGCTGTAAGTGAGGAGATGTATCAAAAACTTTACGAGCTTGATGTTGCTCGAAAACAGCTGGCGTCACGTCTTGAACAGGAGGAAGCGGAAAAAGAGGCTGCGGAGAAGGACGCCGAAAAAGAAAAGAAGCCCGCGAAGCGGCTCCTTCGGCGTTCGGTTGGGCCAGAAGAGATTGCAGAAGTTGTGAGTTCCTGGACGGGTATTCCCGTTACGCGGCTTGTTGAAACGGAGCGAGCAAAACTGCTCGTTCTCGAAGAGCGTCTTCATCAACGGGTAGTTGGTCAAGAGGAGGCTGTAGAAGCAGTAAGTAATGCTGTTCGGCGAAGTCGTTCGGGCTTGCAAGATCCAAACCGTCCAATCGGGTCGTTTATTTTCCTCGGTCCAACAGGCGTAGGGAAAACGGAATTGTGTAAGGCGTTGGCTGAGGTGCTGTTCGACGATGAGAGTGCCATGGTGCGAATCGATATGAGCGAGTACATGGAGAAACATACCGTTGCAAGGTTAATCGGTGCGCCACCTGGGTATGTGGGCTATGAGGAAGGCGGGCGTCTAACAGAGGCGGTGCGGCGCCGTCCGTATTCGGTTGTTTTGCTCGATGAAATTGAAAAGGCGCACAGGGATGTCTTTAATGTGTTGTTGCAGGTGCTTGATGATGGACGACTTACAGATAGCCTCGGTCACACCGTCGATTTTACAAATACTCTTGTTGTCATGACGAGCAACGTGGGTAGCCAGATGATTCAAGAGATAACAAAAGAAAAGGGTAGTGATGAAGAAATCCGCGAAGCTGTTCAAGAGTCGCTCGCAACACGATTTCTGCCAGAGTTTCTCAATCGGATCGATGAAACCATTATCTTTCATCCACTTGACGAAAAACACATTCATCGCATCGTGTCACTTCAGTTAGGGCAGCTTGTGAAGCAAGCTGGCAAAGCTGGCATCACGCTACAGTGCGGCGAATCTGTTGTAGATGAGATTGCTCGTCTGGGCTATGACCCGGTTTATGGTGCACGGCCATTGAAACGAGTCATTCAGCAGCAGTTGCAAAACGAATTAGCGAAAGAATTGCTTGGTGGAGAGTTTGCAGAGGGCGATTGTGTCACTGTGGAATTTGATCAGGATGAATTTCTTTTCAGCAAAGAAAAGAAATAAATTCACGAGGCACGTAGTCTGTTCGAAGATAGCCAGAGGAAACGCTTACGCTTTTCCGTCTCCTATACCAAGACGAACAATCAGGTCCTCACAGCCTGGGGTCATTTTGCGAATTTTTTCAGCAATGACCTGTTTCTCACTGGTTGTTGCCTTTGCCAGTTTGCTCTCGAACTTTGCTACCTTTTTCCGGCGATGCCGTCGTCGCTTAACTTCCTTCATTCGATTACTGATTCCACCCATCTTCATTCTCCCGAGTTTGTGTGTTTTATTTAGAGCTATGTGTTGTACGCGTACTGTAAAGCAGTAATGTTCGAGCGTCAAAGGTACCCACTGTGGTTCGGGCACAAAGCAATGTAAACTCTAGTTGTGCTCAGTCAAACAGTTGTGCTCAGTCAAATAGTTATACTCAGGCAAACAGATAAACAGAGCAGTCACTCGGACGGGTGGCAGAGCGGTTGAATGCACCGGTCTTGAAAACCGGCAGACGTGAAAGCGTCTCGTGGGTTCGAATCCCACCCCGTCCGCCTCGTTGAGTTTTCACTTAAGGTGAATGTCCTTCGTTCACTTCACAGGTGAGGCAGTCGCGACAATAAGATTAAAACGTTTGTTATGACGTGCTGATGTATTGGTTTGTGACTCGAGCAGAGCCATCAAAGTGACGCTCCCATGACGTGAAGTCNACCTTCTTTGGAGAATGTTATGAAGTTGATCCCGCGGAAGGATTGGGTTGTTTTATCTCTCATTATAGTTTTTCACGTTTGCGTTATCGTTCGCCCNAGCGCTGCGGAGCCAACTGAGTCGAGAACCAACTTTCTCTTTGTCATTGCTGATGATTGTACATTCCGTGATATTGGTTGCTACGGTGGGCAGGCGCTGACTCCAAACATTGATTCTTTGNCAAAACAGGGCATGCGGTTCACNCAGTGCTTCCAGCAAGCACCAATGTGTTCACCGACGNGACATGCGATTTACACAGGTNTGTATCCTGTGAAGAGCGGTGCCTATCCCAATCACACCTTCGTCAAAGAAGGCACGAAGAGTATCGCTCACTATTTACAATCGCTCGGCTATCGAGTTCATCTCAGTGGTAAGACACATATTGGTCCCAAGAGCTCTTTTCCTTTTGAATATTCGGGAGGAAAGAATCCTGATTTGAGTGCGATTGATCAGTTGGTCGCCGAATCAAATCGTGAAGGCAAGCCATTCTGTCTTTTCGCATGTTCGAACGAGCCCCATTCGCCATGGAATAAAGGTGACTCCTCGCAATACGACACATCGACAGTTGTGTTGCCACCCTACTTCGTGGATACCGAAGAAACTCGTGAGAATATGGTTGACTATCTGGCTGAGATCACCTATTTCGATGGGCAGGTAGGCGCATTACTTGGGTTGTTGGACAAACATGAACTTGCCGCAGACACGATGGTTGTAGTGGTGAGCGAGCAGGGTTCGAGTTTTCCGTTTGGTAAATGGACCTGCTATGACACTGGCTTGCAGAGTGCATGTATCGTTCGCTGGCCGGGCCGGGTGAAGGCAGGAACAGTCACGGATGCGATGATTGAGTATGTGGATCTGGCACCGACTTTTATCGATGCGGCGGGAGGAAGTCAACAGACTGCTATCGACGGCAGAAGCTTTGTTCCTGTGTTAACGGGTAAAACAAACACGCATAAGCATTTTGTGTTCGGTGAAATGACGACACGAGGAATAAATAAAGGGTCTCCTTATTTTGGTATCCGTTCTATTCGGTCAGAGAAATACAAATATATTGTGAACTTCACGCCCGAAGTTACTTTTCAAAATGCGTGTACAAACTCAACTATTTTTAAATCTTGGCGTCAAAAAGCATCCGATGGTGATGCCACTGCTGCTGAAAAAATAATTCGTTACGAAAAGCGGCCAGCGGAAGAGTTGTACGCGATCATAGAAGACCCATACGAATGGCATAATCTCGCAAATGATCCTGCGTATTCAGAGCATAAGGAAGAGCTGAAGAAAGAATTATCACGTTGGATGGAAAGCTGTGGTGACAAAGGTCAACAAACCGAAATGGAAGCGTTGGAGCATCAGGGGCGAGCCCTGAAGAAAAAAAAGTCTTGAAGATTTGAGAGGTTTGAGGAGGTGCCGTTTCTTTTTAGTGAGGACAATTGCCTGCTTTTTAGAACAAGAAGACGTTAGTTTGAAATGGAGGCATCTTGTTTTATGCTTGGTCAAGGGTGCCGAAGACATAATCTCTTGCTTTAGCAAAGTCGGAATCAAATGCTTCCCCGACCTTGTATGTATCTGCCGCTGTCCTCAACCAACCATCGAGTGATCGCCCATTGCTCAAACCAGTGTCAAGGTATTGCTGAAGAGCNCTCAGTGGGTTATCNACGTGCNNCAAGGCGAGGTCTGGATTTGTTGCGAGGTAGACNAAGGCAAGATCAACAGCACGGTCATAATAGGTTGATGCATTTGGTGCATGCGTGNCTGCCCATNAGTCGATGTTTANAAGTGCAGNGGGATTAGAAATGATNGCAGGATTATNCTCNAGATATCTCAAGGCATCGACGTTACCAGCGATATCGCCAATCGTAATATTCTGATGCAGCGATGATGAAATCTCTGACAGCGTTGTATTTTGACTGGCAGTACTCATCGGTGTTGCAGAAAGAATCATTATGCCAATCTGGGAATCCTGACGAATGATGTCGAGATTAAGCGCAAACTGCTGACTGGTTGGGAATGACACATCCGCTGAGTAATGTGTTGTCATAACCATTCCCGGCATCGAGTTGCTCGACATGGCAAGTGGGTTAAACCGGGCGAGTGCCAGGTTGTTCATAGTGCTGATTGAATGGTGTCGGTCCATTTCTACGTCAGCGAGATTGGTGAGGGAAAACCCTTCACCAGGATCAAATACGCCATCACGATTGCCGGTTCCGCCATCTTTGTTCCAGCTGTCCCAGTAGCTCTGAATTTGAGTTGCATTCTTGGCGAGAAAGTCTTTCGCTCCGACGGCAACACCAATATTCTCCGAAACATTCATCGGAGTGTTCAGGACCATTTCAATGGCGACACGAATATTCTCTGGGTCTGTTTGAGGGGTGGTGAGTTCGTTGATCAAGCCTGCCGACAAAGGGAGTTCAAGATCAATAACCTGGAACGCGAGATCGGTAATAGTGTTCTGGTCGCCCGGAGTGGAGGTGTCGGCATCCGGGTGGATGACGTTCAATTTAGGAGAAAAAGCCGGGTTTTCGAGCAGCGCAAGCGCCCCATTTGATGTCTTTGGAAGCGGTACTCGGTCAACGTTCGTTGGTATGACTGAGTCATACACATAGGAGGGATAGTAGCATGCTTGGAGAACTTTGTTCGATGTGATATTTGCTTCACCCTCTGCAAGGTAGTCAGCATTTTTCCAGGTTGAATAGGTGGTGAGGGCAGGTTCACCATTGCTATCAGGTTCCCAGAAGGTGAAGTTCCAGCCGGCGATATCGAGAATGCTTTCCTGCAAATACGCAGATGTCGGCAGGCTGTTGTATTCGGTCCACAATTTATCGACATAACCATGGTGGAGGAAGAAAATGGGATCAAGCCCAGCTGTTGGCACCCAGCCAATCAGTGAAGGTGCAATACTGGACTTCACTCCAAAGAATTGTTGGAGGTACTCCGATTTGTCAATAAGGTCAGTAATCGCTGATGGATCTGTCTGATGCTTGTCAACAATAAAGTCATAAACGTTGGCATAGTTGCCTTCTGTGATGGCATTGGTGAGCTCGGGACCTGCATTTGACGGGATGGTGTGACTGTTCCAGAGATTTAAGACATTATCGTCTCGAGCGAGATCCACCATTCTGATCCAATTTGAGATCCGAGGTAGAGCCTCGTCAGACATCCCACCAATGACATCATGTGCTACTGCGTGAGGGGAAAGCTCAGCTAGAGAATTAAATTGTGTGAATAAAGTTTGCGCCTGTTGAAGAGCAACACTCTGATTGAAGTATGCAGAGACGTCTATGCCTTCCTCAAAATTATTTCCAGGGACCGGAACAATCCCGAGGTCTCCATCAGGCATGCGTGTTTCACTCAGCGGCACACCGGCATTAATGTCAGCCCCACGAATGTCTGTGTAGAGTGCATTGGGTCGTTCGTTATGAGACGGATCGCGAAATCCTTGGGGAAGAGCACTCGATGCAGGAGTGCGATAGTCCCAGTAGGGGAGGGCCCAGGTTTCAACATTTGCGTTAGCAAGTTCGGTGGCAAATATAGAATCAGGTTTTGCCTTTTCGTTAATGAGTATCTGTCGGACAACCTTTTCAAAAGATTGAATATAAAGTCGATGCCATGCAATGAATACAACGCTAAAGTTTGGCGTTGGCGTGCTGGGATCTGTTCCCTGAGCATCGGACCACAGCTTAACCCAATGGTTGCAGTTGTTCAGAACAACCTCCCAGGAAGCAAATGCCTCGTCTGCTTCTTCTACCGTCATGAAGCCCTTGTCAATCATCCCCTGTTTAAGTTGCAGGACAGTTGTCCAGAAAGTTCCGTGAATGCCTGCCTGAACACGCCAACTAAAGGGATGGCTATTCGGAAGACTCTTCATAACATCTACAGCGATACGGTAGAGATCGATGGCGGCTGCTCCCGCTTCAGTATGCGCGCCATGCCGAACAAAAGTTGGATCACCTTGCTCAAGTGAAACATTCCGAAAAGCCTGCACATAGCTAGAAAACGTGAGCAGCGATTGTGTAGCTGTGGTTTCTGGACCACGGCCTTGGTCATTTATAGCGCTTACATTAAAGGTGTAGTCACCACTGTCGAGATTGGAAAAATCGATTGCTGTATCTGTCGTGATGGTGATATTTGTGGTGCTTCCATTTTCAGTTGTCACCGAGTAACGAGATGGTGCTTCGCCAGAAGTTGGCGGATTCCATGAGACGGTGAGTTCACTATCGGCATGAGAGGCGACGCGTAGATCTTCAACGGCACCAGGTAGCAATGCAGGGTTTGGTGGTGGGGTGAAGCTGCCATCATCCCAGCCAATAACTTCAAAGAAACTCTGCGATTGGCTGCTTACTGAACTCGGCTTCCATCGTAGCTGATCGCCACTTTGAATTAATCTATTTTGAAGAAGTTGTAGAAGTTGTCTCGGGTTACTTGTTGTTGGTGGAGTTGATACATCGTGCCAGCTTGAAGTGGCCTGGTTCCATTTTTCAACAACTGAGCCATCTGCTACCTGTGTAATAACAAAACTGTTCGTCTGTTGGCCAACCAGTTCTGATTTTGAGAAAGTAATTGGATTCGGTCCAAGGGAATTGTCAATGCGAATGACCGTCGCCTGTTCTAGCTGTGGCCGGGTAAGACCGTCACCATCTAGTGCTAGCCGTGGTTCAAGAACCTCCAGGTCAATTCCATTGTGAACTGGGTTAGCTTTTTGATGAAAACGCAGATCGAAAGGTTTCAGTAGTCGTTCGCATAATCTCATTTCTGCCGCCTTCAGGTCAGGAGTTTGCTTTCTAGCAAGATTACCTCCCAATTCAGGCGTATTCCAGAAAATGTTTTCAAGAATGCTGAAAGTTCCTGTGGTTTAATTCAGTTCTTACGATGTTCCGACTGAATAGCAGCAGCCCATTCATTAAATTCTTCAGCCATCCTCTCAACGAGAGCTTGTTTGCTGCCGGCAAGATTGTGCTCCTCAAATGGGTCCTGGACTAGGTTGTAGAGTTCCCAATCCAAGTTCTCGTTTTTTTTGTTCTTGAGGGAACGAACAATTTTGTAGGGTGTACTCGTCCATGCTTCCATGCCATTACAATGAAATCCAATTGGTGGACGTAGAAAATTATTTTCTTGTTCGATGACTGGCAGTAAATTTATTCCGTCGTACGTGCGATCATCCGGTAGTGGTAGCCCTGCTGCTGCTAGAGCGGTCGGAAAGTAATCACTTGTTACGGCCGGAAAATCTGTGTGCCTAGATTCCTTTATGCCGTCGGGCCATTCGAGAATTCCAGGGACGCGGAGTCCACCTTCATAGCAATCTCGTTTCCAACCACGATACGCTCCTGTAGACCCAAGTGCTGTATAGACGAACTTGCCATCTTGAGCGACACCTGACTTCGGGTTCTTTTTACCCTTCAGGTTTGGT
>NZNR01000010.1 GCA_002694955.1 Planctomycetaceae bacterium | reverse complement strand
AAAATGCTTCTTTCCCTTATCCTCAGTTAGGTGGGTGATGGCTTTTGTCTTTGTATTGATCACCATCGTTTCAGCCGTATACGGGTCCATACCGTAATGTGAATAGGTAAGCAGTTCTTCCTGCCCCGGAACAAAGTTCTGGGGCTCGACGTAGGTCTTCAGGCTCTTGCCCGGAGCGGTCTTGCGACCTTGGTATTCGGGAATGAACGGCGCCGAGTCAGAGGTGGTCAGGACCTCTTCCTTGTTCTTCAAGAGTGGCTTGCCGCCCTCGAAAACCAGATCCGCCTGGTAGATGACGATATGGTTGGGTGTCCACGCGATCTTCGAGCTGGTTCGTGAAACTGCAGGCCCTTCCCAGCAGGGTTCGTTCAACTTGGTCAATCGCTGCCTGTCCTTTGACAGGAAGAACATCGAGCATTCCCTGCGCGACAACCCTCCCGTGACCAATATCCTGCCGTCCCGAAGATAGTTGCAGCGGAAAAAACCAAGGTCCTTCTTTCGGCTCAACCCGGCCGTAAGCTTGGCAACCTTCCCCGTCTTCAGGTCCAGTTCCTCGACTTCGCCACGGGGCTTCGTCACGTAGATCACCTTGGTTGCATCGAAATTGAAATCGACTCGCTCGCCATAGTTTTGAATTTTCCTGACGTAGGAAGGAAGGTCCTCCGGATTTAAAACCTTTCTTTCTTCAGCATGTGCTGAAGGGAGAAAAAAGGAGCTTGCGAAAAGCAATACGCAGCATTTCGCGAGCAAGGGCTTGACCTGCGAATGAAAATCCACCGCGGACGCCGATGAGTTGATTGAATTTCGCATGTTTAGTTTAATTCTCTTTGTTGTTACCGGCGGCCTTATTCGGCGTCTTCAGCCAGGCTAGATTGAAACGGTAGTGCCAGGCGCTGGAGATCAGATGGACCACACCGTCAGGTGTCTGGGTGGCGTTGAGATAACCACCCGGTTCGGCGCGAGTGGGGGAAGCTGTGAAGTCGCCGGTCCAGCCGCCGCAGTTCTTGTAGGAACCGGAACCGGGTGTCAGCAGTTTGCGAACTGGCCAGGTTTCACCCTCGTCATAAGAGAGGGCTGCAAACATGCCGAAGCCGTCGAACTTCTTACCGCTGACGTCGGTGAACTCCATGCTCCCCCAATTGAAGCTGTCGCCGACTTTGACATTGTCGGGATAGCGGGCGCCTTCCCTCGCCTGATTCTTCTTGTCGGTGAAAGACACGATCAAAATCGGGCCTTCCTGCAGTCGCAACAGGGCGATTCGCTGCCCACTTGCGATAACCGGAAAAGGAGTCTCGGTATAAGTCCAAGTCTTGCCCCAATCGGAAGAGATACTTTTGGGCGTCTTGCGGTTGATCGCCCGGTCGGGTTTGCCCCATCCGGTCCTGCCGAGAGCCATGAGACGGCCGTTGGATATTTCGATGACCCCGGCGTGAGTTCCGGCAATGAAGCCCTTGCCGGTGGTGCCCTTCTCTCTTGCCGGAGGGACGGGGAGGCCCTCACTTCGGTCTACCCACGTCTTGCCGTTGTCACTACTGACAACCAAAGTTGATAGTCGGTTCTTATACCAATCACAGTTTTGGAACAGCATGCCACTGGATGCACGGAACATCGTCCCACATGGCATCTGTTGCCATGAATACCGGGGAAGGATCGCCCGAGGTGGTGTCCAGGTGACGCCATTGTCCTTGCTGGTCCGCATCAAAAGAGCCATATTGAATCCTTCAAAACCTTCCGGAGCCATTGCGTTGAAGTGGTAAATGGTGCCTTTCCCGTCGGTGGACAGGCAGGGATGCATCATGTTGCGATCTGGTGCTTTAAAGAACTCGCTTGATGGATCCCATTCCTTCGCTCCAGCGCGCAGACGGCTGGCCAGGACCGTCAATTCCGTGCCTCTTTCATTTCTGGTTGAGATCCAGGATGCGAGCAAATCCCCATTTCTCAGCCAGGTGATGGCAGGTACATGGTTATGCGGCATAAAGGGTTCTCCCTTATCCTCGGGAGCATGCACAAAACGGATCGGAGCTTTAAAATAGGGCATCTTGGGGTCCGGCCCATTGGACCAATCCCTCTCTTTCTTTGAAACGTCACGAGCCCATCTGGGAATGAACTGCTCCGGGATCCGGGCACCTTCGCCTTCCGCTTTGGTCCATCGTTTAACCCACTCAGGAACATCCGAAACGGGTGTTGTCCGAACGACTTTCCCATCCTTGTCCTCGACGAGAAAGCGGCGATAGGTCGAGGGGGTGTTGGATTCGTCCGTCTCTGCAGCTTTGTTCACTTTGCCATAGATTACGAATGCCGTGTCCCAGGTGACGTCCTTTTCGTCCGGGGCTGATGCCGGCGCCGTAAAGACGGTTTCCCAGTTCTTCCCATCCGTGCTCCGCTTAACGTCGTAGCGAAATCGGGCGACGTTGATGATGGTTCCGTTCGGGGATTGGGCAAACCGACCGGCTGGGGTTTCCGCAGGAAGATCTTCCCAGGTCGCCCCATCCTTGCTTCTCCGACCGCCACCATTCCTGCCAGTCAGCCAGAACTCCCCATTCACAAAACTGAGTCCGCGCCAGGAAGCACTTTTTACTCCATGATCGTGAAGCGTCCAGGTCACGCCACCGTCCAGCGAGCGGGCGGCCTTCTCCTTGAAGCTGCAGACAAAGACGTTGTTTCCGTAGGCAATGGCTTCTTGCCCGCGGTCGCCCACACCTTCTGGAATACGGCTGTGCTTCCAACTCTTGCAAAGGTCGTCGCTAACGAAAACATGACGGTTGTCCCCGATGGCAAGGAATCGGCCACCTTTGAAGTCGCCGAAGCCACAGATGACGTGGTGCGTCTTGCCNCCNTCGAGNAGATCCTTGAGGGAATGNTTCCGCCAATTCGNGTGGGTATCGCTTGAACTGGNAATNCCCCNCCATTGNTCGGCTCCNGTNAGCATNANCCCTTTGCCNCCNGCCGCTCCCCANACNCTTCCNANTTTNGCNGNTTNNTTNTTTAGGTGTGACCANNNNACGCCATNNTCCGANCCAATNTAGATTCCNGGCGTTCCCCAGCCGGAGAAAACNCCGATCACACCCTCGGTGTAAGCCATGCCGTAAACTGAGTAGTTACCGTGCCAGCCACCGTCTTCCCGGGAGTCGGTGGCGAGGAAGGTNTGCTTCCAGTTCTTTCCGTCGTCCCTCGAAACAAGGACNNGCATCCCCTGCTTCGAGCAGATCGCGAAGACGGGCTCCTCCTCTTTGGGCGACAACTTNCCNCCCATCGGGATATCGGTTCGAACGGGAGCGAACTTCGGGTTCTGCGCGACTACGGAAATAGAGAGGGNAAATAAGGAGCCCACCAACATGATCGCATGTTTTTTCATAATCATTTTCTGGGATTAGGATTCTTTGGGGATNGGCGAGTGCCNTCTTCAAACTTTCAAAACCTCTGTTAATGGTCCAATGCTGTCGCCGAAGCTGTCCATCGGAACGCCCATGTTTTGGGCAAGGGACAAGTGGAGGTTGCAGAGCCGCTGCTCAGGCTCCGCCCGCTTGGAGTAGTCAAGGTTCAGGCCGGACTTCAATTTGCCGCCACCACCACCGGCNAGGATCAGGGGNAGGTCNCGACCGTCNTGAATATCACCGTTGAGCATGTTGGAACCGAATAAAATCATCGAGTTGTCGAGCAGCGTGGTGCCGTTGCCTTCGTCGATNCGGCTCATTTTCCCCATCACGTAGGCAAGTTGCTCGACGTGATATTGATTGATTCTTTGGTAAGAAGTCAGCTTCTCCGGGTCTCTCTTATGATGCGAGATGGAGTGCAAGGTGGAGTTGGAAACGCCTTCGAGAAATCCAAACTGCATNTGAGATACGTCGCGATTGAATAGTAAGGTGGCGATCCGCGTCTTGTCCATCTGCCAAGCCAACACGATCAGGTCGAGCATCAGCTTCATGTGCTCGCGAACGTCCTGTGGCGTGNCCTTCGGCGGGCGTTTCATATNGGGAGCNGAGATCGAGGGTTGCCACCCTTCGAGCCGTTCTTCCTTGGTCGCCAAATCAAGTCGCTGCTCGATTTCCCGGACGCTGGTCATGAATTCGTCCAGCTTCTGCCCGTCTTGATAGTCGAGGTTGCCGCGCACGGACTTGGATTGTTCGAGCACGACGTCCAGCACACTTCGCTCGCGCAACATGGCACCCGTATCGAAGAGACGATCGAACGCCGCCCGGGGATAGATCTCCGGAGGAATCGGCGTCGTNNTGGAGCTCCAGGAAATCGTTGCATAATAGATGCCGGGNCTACCTGCGCGAATCCCGTGCTCNGCCGGTTCAACCCCNAGGACCATGCTCGGCAAGGGCGTCTGTTTACCGACTGCCCGGGCCATGACTTGGTCGACCGAAACCGCGACGTCCGGAGTTGAACTGGGCTTGATGGTTCCGCCACTTAGGAAATTGGTGAACAGTGGAGTGTGGGCGCCGGAAGTGTTGTTGTAGACGTGGAGTCCACGCAGGTAGGAAAANTGACCACGAAAATCATTGAGNGGGGAGAGGGNTTTGGAAAGTTCNATCTCCTTTCCCTGNCCCTTTGCCCACCACTCGTCCANATTAACTCCGTTGGCAAACAANAGGGTGCCGNANCGNATCGGCGCCGACGTTGCGACCTTGCCATGATTAGCCCAGGCNAGGCTCTCGAGGAAAGGCAAGGCGAGGGAGGCCCCCAAGCCCCTCAGAATTGTGCGGCGACGCATGGGTTTCATCATTTGTTTCATCATTTCTTGGACCTCTTGTTTTTATTCAGGAACTGCGGACTCAAGACAACTTGTTCCAGCAGCCAGGGGAAGCGATAATCGTTTTTNGGNAATTCCTTCTTTAGGCGTTGCAGCAGGAAATGGTCNCCNGGNTCCANCGNCCTGCCCAGTGAATAGCCNACAAACTTACGAATGAAGTGGGCCATGACGTCGTCCTGNCGGTCGGACAGGTAGGCCTTCAGGGCGGTGTATCCATCCAATTCCGTCCCGTCCGCGGTTTNCGCCNTGGTGACGAGCGGCGAACCGTCTCGATAGCTTTTCCGGATGCGACCAATCGGATCATACCTTTCCAGGGCGATGCCGAGCGGATCGATTTTATCATGGCAAGCGGCGCAGGTGGCGTTCGCCCGATGGGCCTTGAGTTGCTCGCCCACGGCGCGACCCTGCTCATCCTTTTCATCCTGGGAGATGGCTGGGATCCCCGCAGGGGGATTGGCCAACTCGCGCCCCAGGAACTTTTCCAACAACCAAGTGCCGCGCAGGACCGGGCTGGTCCTCAAGGGTTCCGAGTTTTTTGTAAGAAAAAGGGCCATGCCGGGAAGACCGCCGCGATCTCTCGGCAAGGACGTCCTTTTCCATTCATTCCGTCCCCATCGTTTGGCGAGGGAATAGTGAGAGGCTAATTCACCATTGGCAAAGGTGTAGTCAGCCTGGATCAAATCGGTCAGGGGAGCCTGGCCTTTGAACAGGTGATGATGAAAAGAGACGACTTCCCTCAACATCGCGGACCTCAGTTCGGGAGTGAACTCCGGGTAAAGTTCGGGGTCCGGCTTGCCATAGGTTTCAAAGCCGGCGAACCCATAGGCTTGCGCTGCAAACCCCTCGGCCAAGGCCCGGGATCGCCCATCTTCCAGCATGCGGCGTACTTGACGCTTCAATTCTTCCGTGCTGGACAAGCTCTTTTTCTCGGCGGTTTTCAACAGCTCGGCATCGGGCAGGGATTGCCAGATTAAAAAAGAAAGGCGGCTCGCCAGTTCGCCATCGGTCAAGGGCCCTGCATGATCCGCCTCGTTCAAGGGTTGGGTGTAGAGGAAGTGCGGNGAAACCAGGANGGCCATGAGGGATTGTTTCACCGAGGTATCAAAACTGAGGNCTGCGGCGCGCGCTTCCCCGNAAAGCCGAACGATACTTTCCAGTTCGGATTCACGAACNTCTCTCTTCCAAGCCAGGTTGGCAANATCCGCNAACCAGGTTTTCACCCGAGATTCCCANAAGATTTCCTGTTTCCGCAAAGCCTCCAAATGAGGAGAGGAGGTCCCNGGNGGGATCACGCCTTCCCGGGCATCGATACCCTTTGCCGCCANTTCATGAAGGATTTTTTGGTGTGGGACCTGGGCNAATGCCACCAACCTCGATTCCAGTTTCGCCAATTCTTCAAGATGCTTGGGTTTTGCGTTCTCCCTGACCTGTTTCACGGTCATGAAATACGGGGAGTNGGGNTCNTCCCGATCCAGTTCCTGNTGATCCCACGGCCCGCCGATCCATTTCACTTCCGTGTGGCGCCATTCAGCAAGCGCGTTGCGCTCCGCGTTGAGCCCGGCTTTGGTTCGATTGGCTGAGGGCACGTTTGCTCTTTGCAAGGCACGGANCAATTCCCGGTTNTTTTCACCCCTGCCGATNCCGCCACTCTTGCCCCCGAATATCATTCTCCCGGGAAAGAAGCGTTGCTTGTTTCCCNGCGGCTTTTCCTTCAANACCAAAGTCTGGACACTTGCGGCCGAGGTGCGTTCGGTGTCGACAGCGGCCTCGACCACTAATCTGACGGCCCCTTTCGGNACGTTGATTTTCATGGCGCCCGGCGGGGTGGCTCCGAAGGCATCGGCCCGCAACTTGGCCGGTCCGGAGTTGTATCTTCCCCATTGGTAGATTAGACCGCTGTTCGCGCCCCGCATCTTGGTCACGACGTGCCAGGGTTTGGTCGAACCGTCGGCAAAATGAAAGACNCCCTTCTGCCAGAGCACNAGGTCGCCGAGGTTATCGTCACCGCCCTGCGTGGCGACGAGAAACAACTCCTTGGCGTCGCCGATCTCGATNTCNAAAGGCCAGACTTTGTCTTCCTTGGCCGATCGAATGGTCGCCTCGCGGGCGGCNCCTTCGCGAAACGAAAGCTCNTANGGGGGNGCGTAGGTATCCTCANNGGATTTGNCGTTGGGATCNCGCCCCTCCGTGATCANGTTGCAGNGTTCGCGAATCGANAGNTCACCCTCTTTGCCNGGANCCGGCAGGGCGGCCCAGGCNNTTGCCCAGNCGACAAAGGGAGGNTTCGGGTTGGCGGCAGAAAGAATNCGATACCATTTTTCCANGATCACTGGTCCCAACGAGGGTTCGAAACCGGCGGCAAGNTCGGCGAAGCTTTCATCCNCCTTGCGATGGTGATACCTCCAGGCGGCCCAGAGGTAGGGGCCATGCTGGCTACCATACTTGAGTTTATAGCTTTGATCGTATTCGTACGCCCAAAGGTATTGCTGATCCCGATACCAGTCGAGGATATCATTGGTCGCAGCCAGTCGCTGGGCGGCTGGTTCGATGACGTCGAGCAGGGGCGTTTCCGACCAATGCAATCCGTCCACGGGGTTGACCCGCAGGTGTTGCAGGCTAATGCGGGCCGCCTCGATATACTTTTCCACATGGCTGGCCCCCATCGATTGAGCCAGCCCCACGTTGTCGAAACCTTCCCCGGCGCCACCTTCGTTGGGCAAGTATTTTCCCGCCGTGAGCAGGACTCCGCCGGATAAATCCCGAAGAGCGTTGCGATACTGTTGGCGGGATAGCCTGGACATCACCACCGTGCCTGGATCATCGCGTTGTGTTTCCGCCAGCTGAAGATAAATCGAAGCCAGGGCGCTCGATATCCTTCGCCTTTCGCTTGCCGTCGGTTGGCGTTTTTTCTTCGCGGGAGGCATGTCGCCCTCGTCAATCACGCGACGGAGCCTCTCGAGCAAATCACCGTTGCCGGTCAATTGATCGGGCTTCTCAAAGAGTAATGTCTCAAGGTCGATTTCTCCCTTCGCATCACTCGAGTCGTGGCAATCGATACAATACTTGTCGAGCAAGGGCTTGATCTGCGTGAGGAAATCCTCCGCGGAAGCAAACGAGAAACCGACGGAGGCAAGAAATAGAATCAATGGTGGCTTCCGACTCATGGTTGGGCTTGGTTCAGCTCTCCAGTCCACGGATGGAAGACTTGGTGCTTTTTCCGAATTGATCAATTGAAACCCCCATACGCTGAGCCAATGGCACGAAAAGATTACTCAACGGTGTATTGTCCTGAGAATCATGAGCGACATAGGAACCGTGCCTGTATCCACCGCCAGCCAAAATGATGGGTAAATTTCGCCAGTCGTGAGAGGACGCATTCCCAAGATTTGACCCAAAAAGAACGGCTGTATTTGTGAGAAGTGAAGAGCCGTTTTCCTGATGGCTTTTCAAATCCCCAAGAAACTTGGCAAAGAGTGAAAATTCCTCTCTTTCTATGATTTCCAATTCATCAATCTTATTCTCATCCTTTCCATGGTGGGAAAGATTATGCCAGTCGGTTTTAACTCCATCAATGTTGGTGGGCACCGCATTGAAAGCTCCCAACGAAAAAGTAATTACCCGGGTTGAGTCGGTCTTTAATGCAAGTGTCATTAAATCATACATCAACCTTTGTCTGGACAGAAGGTCATACCGATCCTGCACATCCTTGGGCTCTTCATAACTTACATCCGGTTTCGGTTTT